>NZ_JBBMEP010000022.1:0-47680 GCF_040096475.1 Faecalibacterium faecis
TTTGCCCACGGCTGCGACCGGGTGGCTCTCATCCTGACCAAGCCCATCGGGCTGGTGAGTAGTGATGCCCGGGACAAGCATCTGGCACACCTGCTGCAGTCGCATTACCCCGCTGCAGCCGAGGGGCTGCGCCGCCGGGCATGGCGGTACAACACGGCTGTCCAGCGGGCGCGGGAGCTGGAGCGACAGGGCCTTGTCTGCATCATCGCTCCGGACAGCACCGAGGGAATGTCCACCCTGACCAAGAACCGCGCCAGCCTTGAAAAAATGTACGCCAAAGGCAAACAGGACGCCGAAGCGCTGGTGCGGTGGATGCAAAACACCAAACAAGATGAATCGGTGGGCACCTAGAGATGAAACCCGTTCACTTCCCTTGACAATATCCGCCCCGGACATTATACATATGATATGTACATACAGACAAAGGAGCCTGGAGCGGTATCGCTCTGGGCTTTTTGCATTTTGTTGTTCTGCTGCGGACAGATAGAGGGGGTCCGCAGCAGAGGAGTAGAAAACCTCCTTCCCGATTTCTGCAAAAGAAAAAGCTCACCTTCAATTTTAGAAAGTGAGCCATGTAAAGCCAAAATGGTAACAGTAAGTGTCGAGTTTCGTAGGTGAAAATTTTCACCTACCGTTTCACCTACAAAGAGCCGTTTTAGAGACAAAAAGATACCAAAAGTTACGTCAAAGTACACAAAGGCACTTTTATGGAATTATCAAATAGCCATAAAATTTCACAAGAAAAACGGGATTTCAAAATTAGCGACGTTCTCATAACCGCTTGGTCCCGGGTTCAAGTCCTGGCTGGCCCATAACAAAAAAGAGCACCCATCGGGGTGCTCTTTTTTGTTGCCAGTCAGGACTTGAACAAGGCGGCGACGCGAAGCGACGCAAGTAAAGCCCCGGTGGGGCTTTACTTAGCCTGCGGGTCCCAGCGCATAGGAATGTCAAATGGTGTCGGATGCCGTTCTGAGGGCCGCCAGGACTTGAACCCAAAACTTATAAAGTTCTCATTGCGGAATCCCTGCTCCCATGATATGATTAAACCAGCTTGGAGGAGGATATCATGCAGAATACAAATAACGAACTCGTGTCCGTCATTGTTCCGGTATATAAAGTAGAGCCCTATCTGGACCGGTGTGTCGCCAGCATTCTGGCCCAGACATATCCGAACCTTGAGGTGATCCTGGTCGATGATGGTTCTCCCGATAACTGCCCTGCACTCTGTGATGCATGGGCACAGCGGGACGCACGCATCAGGGTCATCCATAAGAAAAACGGCGGCCAATCCGATGCCCGGAATGTGGGACTGGATGCGGCATCCGGTGCGTACATCTCCTTTGTTGACAGCGATGATTACATTGCAGAAAATTTCATCGAGACCCTTTATGATCTGCTCCATGAGTACCACACCGATATTTCTGCCGTCCATTGGAAACTCGTCTATGCTGACGCGCCGGAGGTCCCTGCTCCGCTTTCTTCCCGAAACGTTACGCTCTTTCAAGGTGCTGATGCCATCCGGGAGCTTTTTACGGAGGATACCTACGCATGTTATGCATGGAATAAATTATGCAAACGGGAACTGTTTGACACCATCCGGTTTCCGGTCGGTCGCGTTATGGAAGATCTTGGCATTGCATACAAGATCCTGTTCGACGCAGGGCAGATCGTGTACTCGGACGAACCCCTGTATTACTATTATCAGCGCGATGGCAGCACTCTCCATACAGACTGTATAAAGTTCTTTCAGGACAGGCTTGCGATGGTCACAGAGCGTTATCTGTTTCTTGAAAAGCGGTACCCCGGCATGCTGGAAAACGATGCCTATTTTGTGGATATGGCCCTGAATGATTACCCGATCCTCTATCGTTCTGCCTTAGACCCTGAATCGGATCAGCTCATCCGCCATGCCTACCAAAAGAGCCGTTCCATTTTGTCCTTCTACAATAAAATGCGCTTTGCCTTTTTCAGCCGGAGCAAAGCCCTGTACTACTTTATCGAACGCCGCAACCGCAACCTTGCCCGCTACGATAACTGCTGAACCTCCTGCATTCCATTCCTTTCTGCGTAATTATAATAAAACAAAGAAGGAGCGTTTCCACGCGGGAACGCTCCTTCTTTGTTTACTATCATTTACACCATTTTGCAAACTCTTCGTCGGTGCACTTGACATAGTGGCTGCCGCTCACATGGTGATCGGTGCCCTTGTTGTAATCGATGCCGGAAGTGGCGTAGTCGTAGGTCTCAGCCACGCGGCGCTTCTCCACAACGGGGTTCGGCAGCGGGATGGCCGACAGCAGGCTGCGGGTGTAGGGGTGGATGGGATTCTCGAAGATCTCTTCGGTCGTACCCGTCTCCAGCAGGTGGCCCAGATGCAGCACTCCGATGCGGTCCGAGATGTACTTGACCATGGAAAGGTCATGCGCAATGAACAGGTAGGCCGTGCCGGTCTCCTGCTGGATATCCTTCATCAGGTTGACCACCTGCGCCTGAATGGACACGTCCAGCGCCGAGATGCACTCATCTGCGATGATGAGCTTGGGGTTCATGATGAGGGCGCGGGCAATGCCCACGCGCTGGCGCTGGCCGCCAGAGAACTGGTGAGGATAGCGCTCGGCATGTTCGGGCGCAAGGCCCACCTTGGCCAGAATTTTCTCCACCTTTTCGCGGCGCTCTTCGCGGGTCTTGTACATGTGGTGGATGTCCAGACCCTCGCCGATGATATCCTCCACCTTTTTGCGGGGGTTCAGGGACGCCATGGGGTCCTGAAAGATCATCTGCATCTGGGTGCGCAGCGTATCGTTCTGCACGCGGCTCAGCCTGCCGCTGATATCATGCCCATCAAAGGTGATCTTGCCGGCAGTGGGGTCATACAGGCGGATGACGCTGCGGCCGATGGTGGACTTGCCGGAACCGGACTCGCCCACCAGACCATAGGTCTCGCCGGGATAGATCTCAAAGCTGACATTGTCCACAGCCTTGACGGTATAGCTCTTGCTCACGCGGAAATACTGCTTCAGGCCCTCGACCTTCAGCAGCGGAGCAGCATTCTGTCCTGCCATTTATTCCGCCTCCTTGATCTTTTCTGCCTCGGCACGCATGCGGGCGATGCGCTGAGCAAGCTCAGGCGGCATGTCCACCTTGGGTGCGCGGGGGTCCAGCAGCCATGTAGCTGCATAGTGGGTGTCGCTGATCTTGAACATGGGCGGGTCCACTTCGTCGTCGATGTTCAGGGCAAAGTGGTTGCGCGGTGCAAAGGCATCGCCCTGCTTCTCATGCAGCAGGTTCGGCGGCGAACCCGGAATGGTGTACAGACGGTCGTCTGCGGTGTCCAGATCGGGCATGGCGGAAAGCAGGCCCCATGTGTAGGGGTGGCGCGGCTCGTAGAAGATCTCGTCGATGGTGCCGGTCTCCACGATTTTGCCTGCGTACATCACGTCCACATAATCGGCCACCTTTGCCACAACGCCCAGATCGTGGGTGATGTAAATGACAGAGATGCCGCGCTCACGCTGGATGCTGCGGATCAGCTCCAGAATTTTGGCCTGAATGGTCACATCCAGTGCCGTGGTGGGCTCGTCACAGATCAGCAGGTCGGGGTCGCAGGCCAGTGCAATGGCAATGACCACGCGCTGGCGCATACCGCCGGACAGCTGGTGCGGGTAGCTCTTCATGCGCTTTTCGGCATCGGTGATGCCCACCTCTTCCAGCAGCTGCACAGCCTTTTTGTAGGCGGCATCCTTGGGCATCTTGTAGTGCCACAGCATGCCCTCCATGATCTGCTTGCCGATGGGCATGGTGGGGTCAAGGCTGGTCATGGGGTCCTGGAACACCATGGCGATGCGCTTGCCGTTGATGTGGCGGCGGATCCACTTTTTGTCCTTCTGCAGCAGATCCACCGTCTCGGGGCTGCCATCAGCGTGATGGTAGCTGAACTGGATGGAGCCGCTGTTCACAATGGCGTTCTGTGCCAGAATGCCCATGGCGGCTTTCATGGTAACGGACTTGCCGGAGCCGGATTCGCCCACCAGCGCCACTGTTTCGCCCTTGTACAGGTCGATGTTCACGCCGCGGATGGCGTGCACCGGGCCTGCGGTGGTCTTAAAGGTGATATCAAGGTCTCGCACCGACAAGACCTGTTCTTTTTTCTTTTCAGGCATGGGGTGTTCCTCCTTACATACTCTTCATCTTGGGGTCCAGCGCCTCGCGCAGGCCGTCGGCCACGAGGTTGAAGCTCATCATCAGCAGGCTCATGACCACCATCGGCGGGATGATCTGATAAGGATGGGTGGTGAAGCTGTTGTACAGCTCGCTGATCAGAGAACCCAGCGAGCACTGCGGCACCGGGATGCCCAGACCCACAAAGGACAGGAATGCCTCGGTGAAAATTGCGGTGGGGATGCTGAACATGACCTGCGTGATGATGGGTCCGATGATGTTGGGCAGCACTTCCTTGAAGATGATGAAGAAGCTGCCTGCGCCCAGCGTACGGGAGGCCAGCACGAACTCCTGATCCTTCAGCTTGAGCATCTCAGCGCGGGCAATGCGGCTCATGCCCACCCACTCGGTGAGCATCAGGGCAAAGATAATGGTGATCATGCCGGGCTTGAGCACCAGCAGAAGCAGCGTGACGATCACCAGACGGGGGATGCCGTTGGCAACTTCCAGGAAACGCTGCATCATCATATCCACCTTGCCGCCAAAGTAGCCGGAGATCAGGCCGTAGCTCATGCCGATGACCATATCGATGATGGCGGCGGCAACCGCGATGATCAGGGACACGCGGGCACCCTCCCAGGTACGGGTCCAGATATCGCGGCCATAGGTGTCGCTGCCGAACCAGTAGTAGACATCCTCCTTGCCCTTTTCCACATAGGCATTCACTGTCTTGGAACCGGTGGTGGTGCTCATTTTCTCGTCACCGTTGAAGATGCCGAAGTTTTCCAGCACCTGCACGCGGGGCGCAAAGTTTTTCTGGCTCAGCTCCTGACCGGAGTAGGTATACTCGTTCATGCCGGGGCCAAATGCCGCCAGCAGCACGATAAAGACAACGAGGATCAGGCCGAGCACCGCGCTCTTTTTGCGGAAGAAGCGCACCCGCACATCCTTCCAGAAGCTCTGTGCGGCAAAGTTCGAGTCCATTGCGATCTCTGCGTCGTTATGCTTGAGCACAAAGTCCTTCTCGTTGAAGGTGTGCTCGGAATACATGGTATCCACTGCGCTGACGATGGCATCAGCCGTGGCTTCGCCGCCCAGGCGAATCGCTTTTTCTGCCATATCAGTCGTCCCCCTTTGCCAAGCGGATGCGCGGGTCGATGATGCCGTACAGCAGGTCAACGACCAGCATGATGCCAATGTACATGGCACTGTAGATGAAGCTCAGGCTGATGACCACATTGTAGTCGTTGGACTGGATGGCCGTCACCAGCAGGCTGCCCACACCGGGAATGGCGAAGATCTTCTCCACCACCAGCGAGCCGGTCATCAGGTCCACGATCAGCGGGGCCAGCACGGTGATAATGGGGATCAGCGCGTTGCGCAGCGCGTGGCGGAAGATCAGCGCCGGGCCGGAAATGCCCTTGCTCTCGGCCAGCAGCATATAATCGGAGTCCAGAACCTCGATCATTTCACTGCGGGTAAAGCGGGCAATGGAAGCCATGGTGAACATGGACAGCGAGATGCTGGGCAGCACACTGGAGCCGAACACGTCCTTTGCGGAGAACAGCATGGGGAACCACTTGAGCTTGAAGCCAAAGGTATAGCTCAGGGCCAGTGCGATCACGTAAGACGGCACCGACACGCCGATGACCGAGATGATGGTGGCCAGAGTGTCGAAGATGGTGTCCCGCTTGAGGGCTGCAATGATGCCGAGCACAAGGCCCACGATGGCACCCAGTGTAACAGCCATGCCGCCCACACGGATGGAAATGGGCAGACGAGACTGGATCAGCTGGGAGATGGGCGTGTTCTTGGAGATATTGTAGCTGACGCCGAAGTCACCGCGCAGCATGTTGGTCACATAGCGGAAGAACTGTACATAGATGGGCTGATCCAGACCGTACTTTGCGTACAGGGATGCGCGCATTTCCGGCGTCAGCTTTTCATCGTTGAAGGGCGAACCGGGCATCAGCTGCATGAGGATGAACAACACCAGCAGGATGGCCAGCAGCGTAAACAACGAAGTGATGATACGCTTGAGCGTGTATTTTTTCACGTTGGGTAGACCCCCTTAAAGTTTCTTCTTCTCCCTGCTCAAGACAGGGCGGCTTTTTCTGCCGCGGTCATCCGTGCGCCGGACGCGGACAGTGCAAAAGCCAAAAAGTCGCACAGCGGCAATCACGCTGCCACTGTGCGGCATTTCAGTTCTCGATCAGGATCAGACGCTCTTCTTTGCGTCCTTGAAGACGCGGTTCAGAGCAACCGGGTGGAAGTCCACGCCGGTCACGGCAGAAGAGATCATCTCGGCGTTGCACTGACCATACAGCGGGAAGATGGCGGCCTGCTCCAGCACGATGGACTCAGCGTCATACATGGCTTCCCAGCGGCCCTCGGGATCGGTGCACAGACCGCCGGTGGTGCACTCTGCGATGACGGCATCGTAGTCAGCATCGCTCCACAGACCGTAGTTGTTGGAGTTGCCGGTGACCCACATGCCCAGATAGGTCATGGGATCGGCGTAGTCGGGGCCCCAGCGGGTCAGGCCGATCTCAAAGTTGCCGTCCTGCATATCCTGCACGCGCTGCTTCTTGGGCTCCACCTTCAGCTCCAGAGTAAAGCCGGGCAGAGTGGTCTGCAGCTGCTCCTGAACGACCTGAGCGACCTTCTGAGGAGCATCGTCGGCATCGACGACCATGGTGAAGGAGAAGGAATCCTTGCCCAGCTCAGCCTTGGCCTGCTCGTAGTACTCTGCAGCCTTGTCGGGATCGTATGCGCAGAACTCTGCAAACTTGGTCTGGTCGGCGCTGAAATCGCTGCCATCCGGGCCGGTGGCGAACTGTGCGGGCACTGCGGTGTAGGCGGGAGAAGAGCCGTCCTTCAGCACGTCATTGGTGATGGAATCACGATCCAGTGCAAAGGTGATGGCACGGCGCAGGTTCAGGTTTGCCAGCTCCGGCACAGCGTCCATGTTGGGGCTGATGTACCACAAGTAGCCGGCGCCCACGCTGGTGAACTCGGGGTCGTCCTTGACCTGCTCGACCTGCTCGCCGTTCAGCAGGGTGATATCCAGATCGCCGTTCTGATAGCTCATCAGAGCCTGCTGGCTGTCCTTGATGACCTGATAGTTCAGGCCGTCCAGCGCAATGCGGTCAGCATCGTAGTAGTCGGCGTTCTTCACCAGCTCAAAAGCGGTGGCGGCCGGCTCATAGCTGGTCAGCACGAATGCACCGTTGGACAGCACGGTGTCTGCGCTGGTGCCGTAGGTATCGCCGCAGCTCTCAAAGAACTTCTGGTTCATGGGGTAGAAGGTGGGGAAGTACATCAGGCTCAGGAAGTAGCTGACCGGAACGTTCAGCTCCACCTTCAGGGTCTTGTCGTCCACTGCGGTGATGCCCAGATCGGTGACGGGCTTGTCGCCTGCAATGATCTCGGCGGCGTTGACCACCTGACCGATATCGCTCAGCATGTAGGCATACTCGGAAGCGTTTGCGGGGTCAACAGCACGCTGCCAGCCAAACACGAAGTCTGCTGCGGTAACGGCATCGCCATTGGACCACTTTGCATCCTTCAGGTGGAAGGTGTAGGTCTTGCCGTCCTCGCTCAGCTCATAGCTCTCTGCCAGAGCCTCCACGGCTGCACCGTTCGCATCCATCTGCATCAGGCCGTCGGTGTAGTTGGCGATGACCTCAAAGGAGGTGCCGTCGGTAGCCAGCTGGGGGTCCAGAGACTGGACTTCGGTCTCCAGCATGACGTTCAGCACACCGCCCTCAGCAGAGGCGGCTGCACCAGAAGCAGCGGTGGAGCCGGAAGCAGCGGTGCTGGAAGAGCCGCCGCAGGCAGTCAGAGCCAGTGCAGCAGCCGATACGCCTGCAGCAGCCAGGAAGCTGCGGCGAGAAATACGACGATCGAATTTCATATTTTTTCCCTCTCTCTTACCTCAATGCTTTATTGAGGTAAAGCATTGAATGGTGAAAAATGCACAAAGGTTTTTTGCTCCTCCTCTGGAGCACTGCACACCTTTGTGCGATATCCGCATTATACGCTGTTCCGCCTGAAAAGGAAAGGCTTCCGGCTGTTTTTCTGTGCTTTGACCAATGGTCAGCAAAAATTTTGTTTTTGTTTTTGTGCAGTTTTGAAGATATACTGTAGTTGCACAAAATACAGTTTCGTGAAAACATGAGTTTTTTGTGTTTTTCGGGGAAACAGATGAAGAGATTTCACCTGCGTATTTTCATTTTTTGTGCATAAGTCGTACTTTCAACCTGTTTTTTGTGCACATACCAGACACAAAAAATCCCTGCTGAAAACGCACCGTTCTCAGCAGGGAAACACCGTTTTTTCGGTTTTTAGGCAAACATAGCCACTACGTAAGTCTCGCCGCCGTATTCAATGAACACCGCGCCCATCCGTGTGCAGCCTGCCGCATAGCTGCGCAGTGCGCTGCCCGCCTCGCTCAGCGGCGGAGCATACAGGTAGCCGGTAAAGCCCCATTCGTTGTTCATTGCAAGGCCGATCACCACGCCTCTGGGCAGGAACAGAAAGCTGGTGGAATGATCGATAAAATCGTACACATTCGTATCCAGCATGGCACCGGAGCCGGTGGTCATGGGCACCTTGCGTGTCAGCAGGCCGGACTGGGTGGTCAGCTGGGTGGAGTCCTCCACCAGCCAGTCTGCCAAACGGCTGGCTGCATCTTCCAGATCGGTATTATAGGTCAGGCTGGGGTCTACCTCTTTCATCAGGGCCTTGGCCTGTTCTGTATCCTTCTGCACCGTGCCGCCCATCAGTGCACTGCATCCGGCCAGCACCGCCAGTGCCAGTGCACCCGCCAGCAGGCAAGCCAGCCATTTTCTTGCATGTTTCATATAGTGGTTCTCCCCTTTCGGTCTGTTTTTCTCCATGATACCTTTTTTGCTGCCGGATTACAAGCAGAAAAAAGCTGCTGTGCATCTGCACGGCAGCTTTTTGGGCAAAACTTTATTTTGCGTACTCCACAGCGCGGCTCTCGCGGATCACATTGACCTTGATCTGGCCGGGGTAATCCAGCGTGTCCTCGATCTTCTTGGCAATGGAGCGTGCCAGCAGGATCACCTGATCATCGCTGATGACATCGGGCTTGACCATGATGCGCACTTCGCGGCCTGCCTGCACGGCAAAGGCCTGCTCCACGCCCTCAAAGCTGGAAGAGATCTCCTCCAGATTTTCCAGACGCTTGACGTAGCTTTCCACATTCTCGCGGCGGGCACCCGGGCGTGCAGCGCTGATGGCGTCGGCAGCCTGAATGATGAAGGCCAGCGGGGTCTTGGGTTCCACGTCGCCGTGGTGGGCCTCGATGGCATGGATGATCTGGGTATTTTCCTTGTACTTGCGGCAGATATCCACACCGATCTGCACATGGCTGCCCTCGATCTCATGATCCAGTGCCTTGCCGATATCATGCAGCAGACCGGCACGGCGTGCCATGGTCACATTCACACCCATCTCGCCTGCCAGCAGACCGGCCACCCATGCCACCTCCATGCTGTGGGTCAGGGCGTTCTGGCCAAAGCTGGTGCGGTACTTCAGTCGGCCGATCAGCTTGATGAGGTCCGGGTGCAGGCCATGGATGCCCAGCTCCATCACGGCACGCTCGCCCTCGCGCTTCATCTGCAGCTCCAGCTCGTGGCGGCACTTTTCCACCGTCTCCTCGATGCGGGCGGGGTGGATGCGGCCATCGCCGATCAGGCGTTCCAGCGTCATGCGGGCCACCTCGCGGCGGGTCTGGTCGAAGGAGGACAGGGTGATGGCCTCCGGGGTATCGTCGATGATCAGGTCCACACCGGTCGCGGTCTCCAGAGCGCGGATGTTGCGGCCCTCGCGGCCGATGATGCGGCCCTTCATTTCATCGCTGGGCAGCGGCACCACGCTGACGGTGGTCTCGCTGCAGTGGTCGGCAGCGCAGCGGCTGACGGCCTGACCGATCAGGTTGCGTGCGATGTTGTCGCAGTTCTCCTTCAGGTCGGTCTCATAGGCGGCAACGCGCACGGCCTTTTCGTGGGTCAGCTCCTCGTCCACCTTGTGCAGCAGCACCTCGCGGGCGTCCTCCTGACTCAGACCGGCCAGCGTTTCCAGCCGCTCCATCTCCTTGGCGCGCAGAGCGTCGATCTCGGCCAGACGCTCCTCGGCCTCAGCGGCGCGCTTTTTCAGCTCCTCTTCCTTCTTTTCCAGTACCTCGGTCTTGCGGTCGAGGGCGGTTTCCTTCTGGTCGATGCGGTTCTCCTGACGGCTGATCTCCGCACGGCGCTGTTTGATCTCCTTATCGGCTTCTGCCTTCTGGGCATCCACCTCGGCCTTCAGCTTGAAGGCCTCGTCCTTTGCTTCCAGAACCGCTTCCTTGCGTTTCTGTTCTGCGGTCTTGATCGCTTCGTTCACCAGACGGGTGGCCTCGGCTTCCGCGCTGCCGATCTGAGCTTCGGCGGTCTTTTTACGGTTGTTGTAACCAATAAAATAGCCTGCACCGATGCCCGCAGCAAGCGCGACGATCAAGATCACGATCCAGATGATCGTGGACATCGCATTTCACTCTCCTTTGTTAAAATTCAAAATTCTGAATCATAAGCAGGAGACGCTGTAGGGCAGGTGTAGGCTGCAAACATTTTTTATAAGTGAGCTTTCAATGCAAAAAGTGGCAACAAGACCACACGCGCGGCCAATGCCGCACGAACAGGCTGCAAGCTTTTCTATCTACAGTTCTATCTTATATAAAAACAGGCAGGCTCTGCCTGTAAGGGACACGGGTCACGGGAACGACCTGCACACAGCGTCTTTTATTCCATACTACTATTTATAGTACGAAACAATTGCCCGCTTGTCAAGAGGAAAACCCTGCCTCGCAGAACATTTTGTGCAGAAAACAGGGACAGTATCCACACCGGATGCCGTCCCCGTTCCCGTTTATTCCAGATACATCCTGCGCAGCCGCATCAGGCGCGCAGGGGTCAGGCCGTATTCGGCTTCCAGATAGTTCTCGGCGCTGCCGTATTTTGCGCGGATGGTGCGCAGCACAAAGGGTGCGGCTGCCGGGTCCACGCCCGCCTTGCGGTAATAGCGCATCCGGCAGGCCGGGTTTGCCGCGATCTCTTCGGCGTGCTCCGCCAGCACTGCGTCGATCTCAGCCTTGCGGCAGAGGTTCGTGCGCTCATAGTCCGCACAGATCGTCTCATCCGAAGCGCCCAGTGCCAGCAGAATGAGCATGGCCGCCACGCCGGTGCGGTCCTTGCCGGCCGAGCAGTGGAACAGGATGGGGGTCTCGCCTGCTTCCAGCGCACGGAACAGCTCCTTGAACGCCTTGTTGCCAAACAGCATCCGCTCGTACATAGCCTGCACGAAGGTGCTGCCGTCGGCGCTTTCTTCATAGCCCTTCATCAGGGCGGCGATATCATCCGGCGCAAAGGAGATCTCGTGGCCGTCCTCGGCGCACAGGCCGCAGATCTGCACCAGACGTGCACCGTCCGGTACGTAGTCCGGTTCTTTCTGCTCTTCCCCGCTGCTGCGCAGATCAAGGATCAGGCGCAGGCCCAGCGCGTCCAGCTTCGCGCGGTCGGCTTCACCGGTGAGCTTGCAGGTAGGGATGCCGCGCCAGATCTGGCCCCACTTGATATGCTTGCCCTCGTCGGCTTCGTAACCGCCCAGCTCCCGGAAGTTGGTGCCGCCGGCAAAATCCAGCTGGGTGCCGGGCACCGGGTGGGCCGGTGCAGCCTTTGCCGCAGCGCTGGACAGCACCGGGAAATTGTAGAACGGCTTTGCGGGCCGTCCGCGGCGGGGCGGCAGGCTGGCCGAACCGCCCAGCACCTCCATCAGGTAGCTGCGCAGCAGGTCGATGTAGGCAGAGGAATGATCCCGCCGCTGCACCAGTGAGACGCACAGCGGGGGCAGATCTTCCAGCAGCACATCCCGCACACGGTCCAGTTCCCGTCTGGCTCCCGGTTCATAGCGGGTCAGACAGGTGCAAAGCTGCTCCTGCACAAGATAATAGGCCTGATAAAAGCTGGGGCCGATCTCCGCATTCGGCGCAAAGCCCAACCGGGCGCAGGCCGACCACAGCGGGCTGAACAGATCCTGCCGCAAGCTGGGCAGCAGCACCCGCTGACCGCGCAGCTCTGCCAGCGGGATGCTCTCCTTATCCCAGAACGCGTGCCCCCGGGGCACCAGCAGGCAGGCAGGGTCTGCCCGCAGGGTGGTGCGGGCCAGTACCGGCGCAGCACAGCCCAGATCGATGACCAGACCCGCGTCCAGCTCCCCCTGCTCCACATCGTCCGCCACCGCATCGTTGTCCATCATGCGGAAGCGCATCTCCACATGGGGATACTGCTGGCGGAACTTGTCCAGCTGGGTCTCCAATCCGGGCAGGTAGTCCGGCACCAGCGACACGCTGATGCCGATGCGCACCGGCTGCGCCGACTGGATCTCGGCCCGCAGGGATGCCTGCATCTGCTGGAACTGTTCCACTACCGGCGCGGCATGGCGCTGCAGGCTCATGCCGCGGTCGGTAAGGGTGAGCTTGTGGTGGGCGCTGAGGAACAGCGGCCCGCACAGCTCGGCTTCCAGCGCAGAGATGCTCTGCCGCAGTGCCTGCCGTGACAAAAACAGCCGCTGTGCCGCGCGGCTGTAATTCATTTCATCGCACAATACCAGAAAGTAGTGCAGCTGGCGGATATCCATGGTTTCCTCCCTGAGAAAAGTATCGTATAAAGAATACCGCCTTTTTACGCGATTGTAAAGCCGTTGGCAGCAAAAAACTGCCGCACGGCATTGCACCGTGCGGCAGTCAGAGCGCGGAACGATCAGATCAGGCTCAGAGCTTCCTCGTCGCCCACCAGCGTGAAGTCCGGATGCATCTGCAGGATGCTTGCGGGCACCTCCGGAGTGACGGGGCCGAAGAATGCCTTCTTGACGATCTCGGCCTTGCCTGCGCCGTTTGCCACCATGAGCACCTTGCGTGCCTGCATGATAGTCTTGATGCCCATGGTATAAGCCTGCTTGGGCACCAGATCCACATTGCCGTCAAAGAAGCGCTTGTTTGCCTCAATGGTCTCGGCGGTCAGGTTCACACAGTGGGTCTCCAGCTCAAAGGCTTCGCCCGGCTCGTTGAAGCCGATGTGGCCGTCGTGGCCGATGCCCAGCAGCTGCAGGTCGATACCGCCCACAGCGTGGATGATCTGGTTGTACTTTGCGCAGGCATCCTCTGCATCGGGGTTGGTGCCGTCCGGCAGGTTGATCTTTGCAGGGTCGATGTTCACCTTGTCGAACAGGTTGCGGTGCATGAAGCTCCAGTAGCTTTCCGGGTGCTCCTTGGGCAGGCCGCGGTACTCGTCCAGATTGACGGTGGTCACCTCAGAAAAATCAATGTCGCCCTTGTTGTACCAGTCCACCAGCTGTGCATACGCGCCCACGGGGGTGCCGCCGGTCGCCAGACCCAGCACGCAGTTGGGCTTCATAATGACCTGTGCCGAAATGATATTGGCTGCCTTGCGGGACATATCCGCATAATCTTTTGCACGAATGATCTTCATTACAAACGACCTCACTTATCATCTTTTTTGCCGCTCTGCACGGGCTGCGCAGAGCACTTCTGCGTTTAGTTTATCACATTTCGCAGACAAGCGCCAGTCATCCCGGCCATCTTTTCGGTGTGTTTGCACAAAAAGATGCAAAGCCCCGCCGTTTGGGCCGGCATTTCCGGTCACGAACGCGCAAAAACGCCGCCGGGCGTTTCCACACCGGCGGCGCTGCATGTTGAAAGATCAGTTCCCGCTGCACAGGCCGCAGGCGGCACAGGCGGCGGGGGTGGCGGCACAGCCGCCAAGGGCGGTCTCGCGCAGCTCGGCGGGCAGGCGCTTGCCCACGGCGTACATGGCCTCCAGCATCTGGTCGAAGGGGATCAGCTGGCGGATGCCGCTCAGGGACAGTTCTGCTGCAATGAGGGCGTTGGCCACACCGGCAGCGTTGCGGTTCTGGCAGGGGTACTCCACCAGCCCGCCTACGGGGTCGCACACAAGGCCCAGCATGTTCATCAGCACGGTGGAAGCTGCATCCAGACACTGCTGCGGGTTGCCGCCCATCAGCTCCACGGCGGCAGAAGCAGCCATGGCAGACGCAATGCCCACCTCGGCCTGACAGCCGCCCACGGCACCGGCCACGGTGGCGTTGCGCATGGCAAGATAGCCCACGGCACCGGCGTTGAACAGGGCATCCACGATGCGCTGGTCGGAGATGCGGTAGCACTCCTGCAGGGCCAGCATCATGCCCGGCACCACGCCTGCAGAGCCTGCGGTGGGTGCAGCCACGATCAGGCCCATGGAAGCGTTCACTTCCAGCACGGCCATGGCGTAGGTCATGGCCTTCTGCAGCACGTCGCCGCAGATGTTTTTCTTCTTATTATAATGTGTTTCCAGCTTTTTGGCCTCGCCGCCAATGAGCCCGCCCATGGATTTGATGGGCTTTTTCAGCGGCTGGGTGGCAGAAGCGTGCATGATCTCCCATGCCTTTGCCATGCGGTGGTCCACAGCATCCCGGGGCACTTCGCCCAGCAGGCATTCCCGCTGGCGCATCACTTCCGAAATGGGCAGTTGGTTTTCCTCACACAGGTCCAGCAGCTCCTTGGCGGACTTGAAATCCATGTTCATCGCTCGTCCCTCCTTACGGCTGCACGACCATTACATCGTTGATGTTCGGGTTTGCCAGCAGCAGCTGATCCACACCCTCGGGCAGGCGCTCATCCGACTCCACGATGGTGTAAGCCGTGTGCCCCTTTTCCTCGCGGAACAGACGCATGAACGCGATGTTCACGCTGCGGTCGCTGAGGATCTTGGTGATGTGGGCCACCACGCCGGGCTTGTCCTTCTGCACCACGATGAGGGCATTGTACTCGCCGGTAAAGTCCACCTCCACGCCGTTGATCCGCACAATGCGCACCTTGCCGCCGCCAAGCGATTCACCGCGCACGGTCATCACCTGACCGGCCGCATTCTCCATGCGGATATCCACCGTGTTGGGGTGGATGTCGGTCTCCACCTCATTGGGGGTGAAGCTGTAGCCAAGGCCGCGGTCGGTGGCAATGGCAAAGGAATCCCGGATGCGGGTATCATCGGCCGAAAAGCCCATGATGCCGCCCAGCAGGGCGCGGTCGGTACCGTGGCCGTGGTAGGTTTTGGCAAAGGAGCCGTAGAGGGTAAAGTCCGCCCGCTTCAGCGGCGGGGCGATCATCTTCTGTGCCAGAAAGGCGATGATCTCTGCGCCTGCGGTGTGGGAGCTGGAAGGGCCGATCATGTTCGGGCCCAGAACATCAAAAACACTGATAAATGCCATGGGGTGTCACTCCTGTCAGGTCAAAAACCGCGCGCCGCGCATCAGACGCTTGCGCTGCTCTTGTTGATGAACTTCTGGTAGATGGTCTCCACGATCACGCCGATGGCGTTGTCGCCGGAGACGTTGCAGGCAGTGCCGAAGGAATCCTGAGTGATGTACAGAGCCACCATGATGGCGCAGATGGGGCCATTGGGGTCACCGGCCTCAGCGCCAAAGATCATGTACAGGAAGGGCAGAGCGGTCATGATGGAGCCGCCGGGAGCACCGGGAGAAGCCACCATGGCAACGCCCAGCGTCATGATGAAGGGCACCACGGTAGCAAGGCTGATGGGCAGCTGGTTCATCAGGCAGACGGCAGTTGCGCAGGCGGTAATGGTGATCATGGAGCCTGCCATGTGGATGTTGGCGCACAGAGGCACCACGAAGTTGCGGATCTGCTCGCTCACGCCGTCAGCCGCAGCGCACTGCAGGTTGACCGGGATGGTGGCTGCAGAGGACTGAGTGCCCAGAGCGGTGGTGTAGCCGGGGATCTGGTTGCGGATCATCTTGAAGGGGCTCTTGTGGCTCACAGCGCCTGCAACGCAGAACTGCAGGAAGATGCAGACCAGATGCATGATGATGACCACCAGGAACACCTTCCACAGGATGCCCAGAATGGCAAAGGTCTTGCCGGACTTGGTCATGTCGATGAAGGTGCCGCAGACGTACAGGGGCAGCAGCGGGATGATGACGCTGTGCAGCACCTGATCGATGATGCCGGAGAAGTCCTTCATGCCGTTGTAAAGTGTATCACCGATGGTCTTGCCGCGCAAGGTGGACAGGCACAGGCCCAGCACAAAGGCCAGCACCACGGCAGAGAGGGTGTCCAGCAGCGGAGGGATGGAAATGGAGATGTAGCTGGCCAGAGAGTTGTCAGCCGTGGCGGCGATCTGTTCCAGAGCGCCTTCGCTCATGAAGCTGGGGAACAGGTTTGCGGACACCAGATAGGATGCCGAGCCTGCGATCAGGGTGGAGCCGTAGGCCAGAGCCACCGTGATGAGCAGCAGCTTGCCTGCGCCGCTCTTCAGGTCGGCAATGCCCATGGTGACGTAGGCCACGATCATCAGCGGGATGACGAACTTCAGGAACGAGCTGAAGATGCTGGATGCCGTGACGACGACCCGGCAGAACCACACCGGGAAGAACTGGCCGATGATGATGCCCAGCACGATGGCGATGAGCAGCTTCGGCAGCAGTCCGAGCTTGAATTTTTTCTTTTCCATAAGAATAAAATCCTCCTTTTCCTATCCTGACCTTTGTGCAGCACCTGACAGCGCTCTCTCCGCCGCAGCCCGCACGGCCAGCCTTTCACGAAACGTCAAATTTTCACTTGACGTGTTGACACATTTAGTTTAACATAGACATATGCATGATTCAAATTCATAAAAATAAAGTTATGGTTTAAAAATCTTAATAGTAAGGGAGCTTTGCCATGGAAGTGCGCCAGTTGAACACCCTGATCCGTGCCGCCCAGTTCCAGAGCTTTTCCAAGGCAGCGGAAAGTCTGGGCTATTCCCAGTCTGCCGTTACCGTACAGATCAAAGCGCTGGAAGAAGAGCTGGGTGTGCGCCTGTTCGACCGCATGGGCAAGCGGGTGATCCTGACCGCACAGGGTCAGTGCTTTCTGGAATACGCCAACAGCATTCTGGATACCATCCACAACGCCCGCCGCGCCCTGAGCGAGGATGCCGAGCTGGAGGGCTGCCTGCACATCGGCACGCTGGAATCCCTCTGCTTTTTCCGTCTGCCCGGCCTGATGCATCAGTTCCGGGTGGAACACCCCAAAGTCAGCCTTCGGGTCACTACCGGCTCCCCGGAAGAGCTGATCGAAAAGATGGAGCGCGGCGAGGTGGACCTCATCTGCATTCTGGACGAGCCGCGCTACTCCAACAGCTGGCACAAATGCAACGAGATCCCGGAAGAGGTGGTGTTCGTGGCCTCCCCGGACATCGACCTCGGCCACCCCGGCCCGTACCGGGTGGCAGAGCTTCTGGACAAGCCCTTCTTCCTCACCGAACGCAACGCCAACTACCGCCGCACCTTTGACCGGTTTCTGGCTTCCCGCCAGATCGAGCTGACCCCCAGCCTTGAGATCAGCGATACCTCCTTTATCATCAAGATGCTGGAGCGTTCCTCCGGCATTTCCCTGCTGCCGCGCTTCGCTGTGGCCGAGCCTGCGTCCAGAGGAGATCTGCGCATTCTGGAGGTGTCAGACTTCCGGCTGACCATGTACCGCCAGATGTTCTACCACAAGGATAAATGCTGCACCCGGGAAATGGACGCCTTCATCCAGCTGGCCTCCGGGCCGGACCTTCCGCTTTTATAATACAGATAATACAGAAAGCAGCAGACCCCCGGACGGTAAACCGCCCGGGGGTCTGCTGTGCTGAGGAGATCCTAGGAATTTGCAAAGCATTGCGCAGACTGTGTGCAGGCACAGCCCCGCAGATGAGGATGATCAGGCAAAGAAGGAGATGATGAGTGCTACCAGGAAGCCCACACCGCCAACCAGAGTTTCCATGATGGTCCAGGTCTTGAGGGTGGTCTTTTCGTCCATGCCCACAAGGCTCTTCACCAGCCAGAAGCCGGAGTCGTTGAAGTGAGAGCACACGGTGGAGCCGCCGGCGATGGCAGCGGTGACACAGGCCAGGTACAGCGGACTCAGCTCGCTGAGGCCGGGCATGGCGGAGATGATGCCGGCTGCCATGGTCATAGCCACGGTAGCGGAACCCACCGAGATACGCACCAGAGCAGCCACGATGAAGGCCACCAGCACCAGCGGCAGGCTGGCGTTTGCCACGGCGTTGCCGATGACATCGCCCAGACCGGAGTTCTGCAGCATATAGCGCAGCACGCCGCCGCAGGCAGTGACCAGCAGGATCATACCGGTGGGCTCCAGAGACTTGGTCATGATCTTTTCCAGCTGGGCATTGTTATAGCCGTGACGGGTGCCCAGCAGATACATAGCAGCGATGGTAGCCAGCAGCAGCGCCATGAAGGGCTCGCCGAGGAAGGCCAGAACGGGCTGGATGCCAGCCAGAGCGGGCACCACTTTTGCCACAGAGTTTGCAATGATGAGGACCAGCGGGATCAGGATGATGCCCACGATGGTGCCAAACTTGGGCAGCTTGCTCTCGTCAATGTCTGCCTGCTGTGCAATGTGCTCGGGGACTTCAACCATGTACTTTTTGCCGCAGATGCTGCCCCAGATGGGACCGGCAGCGATCATGGCGAAGATGCCGCAGAAGATGCCGATGAGGATGACCCAGCCCAGATCAACGCCCAGCATGCTGGCCACCAGAACGGGGCCCGGCGTGGGAGGAATGAAGGCGTGGCCGACAGCCAGACCGGCCAGCAGAGGGATGACATAGTACAGGACCGAGCGCTTGGTGCGCTTTGCCAGAGAGAAGGCCAGCGGGATCAGGATGATCAGACCGGCATCAAAGAACACCGGCATGGCCACCACCAGACCTGTGATACCCAGCGCCCATGCGGCTTTTTCGTCGCCGAACTTGCGCACCATGGTCACGGCCAGCGTCTGTGCGCCGCCGGATTCTTCCAGAATGGCGCCGAACATGGAGCCAAGGCCCACCAGAAGAGCGATGCCCTTTAAGGTGTTGCCGATACCTTCGTTGACCGAGCCGATGATGTCAGACAGGGGCATACCGGCCATCAGGCCGATGCCCACCGCACCGATCAGGATGGAGATCATGGCGTGGACTTTGAACTTGATGATAAGGATGAGCAAAAGGATCAGTCCCGCCACCGCGGCGAACACGAGCCGTGCGGCGTCCGGGGTTGCAACAGCTGTCATAAACGTTTCCTCCATTTTTTGATGTTTTGTGTGCTTTGGGTCTTATTTCAGCGCCGTCCCCGCAGACGGACACCGGATTTCGATGGTTTTTTATAGACGAAGCAATATCCGCTTTTTTATTTTTGGCGTAACTTTATCCAGACCGTTCAGCAAAACAACGCTGAACAGTTAATTTTTGTTTTTGGTTTTTATCGCAAACGAAGCGTTTTTACTCCATGTATGCACCCTTCATGGGGCTGACAGCGTGCTGAGAGTAGAGCTTCAGCAGGCCCTTGGTGTACTTGGGAGCCTTGGGCTTCCAGTTGGCACGGCGCTGGGCAAGGATGGCCTCCATCTCTTCGGGGGTCTTTTCCTCACCGTTCACGCCCACGATGGCAAGCTGGCGGTTCGGCACATCGATGCGGATGAGATCGCCCTCTTCCACCAGAGCGATGGGGCCGCCCACAGCGGCCTCCGGGCTGACATGGCCAATGACCGGGCCGCGGCTTGCGCCGGAGAAGCGGCCGTCGGTGATGAGCGCCACGCTGGAAGCCAGCTTCGGGTCGGCGCAGATGGCCTCGCCGGTGTAGAACATCTCGGGCATGCCGCTGCCGCGGGGGCCTTCGTAACGGATGAAGATAGCATCTCCGGGCTGGACCTGCTTGTTCAGAACGGCACTGATGCACTCTTCCTCGCTGTCAAAGGGCCTTGCGCGCAGGGTGGCGTGGAACATGTTCTTGGGGCAGGCGGTGTGCTTGATGACACTGCCTTCCGGGGCTAGATTGCCCTTCAGGATGGCGATGCTGCCGTCGGTGCCCTTGGCATTGTCAAAGCTGTGGATGATATCCTCGCGGGTGACTTTGATGCCCAGGCCCTTGGTCTTTTCCTGCAGGATCTCGTCGCAGTGCTCGTAGAAGCCGTTCTTCTTCAGGTCTTCCAGGTTTTCGCCCAGCGTCTTGCCGGTGACAGTCATCACGTCCAGATGCAGCATGGACTTGATCTCTTCCATCACGCGGGGCACGCCGCCTGCATAGTAGAAGTACTGTGCGGGCCAGTCGCCGGAGGGACGGATGTTCAGCAGATAGTGTGCGCCGCGGTGCATCCGGTCAAAGGTGTCGGCATCGATCTCAAAGCCGAACTCGTGTGCAATGGCGGGCAGATGCATGGTGGCATTGGTGGAGCCGGAGATGGCGGCGTGCACCATGATGGCGTTTTCAAAGCTCTTCATGGTGACGATGTCCTTGGCCTTGATGCCCTCGGCCACCAGCTTCATCACCTGAACGCCGGCATCATAGGCGGCCTGCTTCAGCTCCGGGGCGGTGGCCGGCATCAGGGCGGTGCCGGGCAGCATCAGGCCCAGAGCCTCGGCCATGATCTGCATGGTAGAAGCGGTGCCCATAAAGGAGCAGGCACCGCAGCTGGGGCAGGCATTGTGCTTGTAGTAGTCCAGCTGCTCGTTGGGGATCACGCCCGTCTTTTCCCATGCGTCGAACTTGCCGATCTGTTCCAGTGTCAGCAGGTCGTTGATGGCGCAGGCGGGGTCGTTGACCACGTACTTCTTGGGCAGGGTGTGGGCTTCCATCACGCCGCCGGTGACCACGATGGCGCTCATATCCTTCAGGCGGCCAATGCTCATCAGCATGGCGGGCATGGACTTGTCGCAGCTGGCGATGAACACGCCGCCGTCGTACACGGTGGCGTTGGCCTGAGCTTCCACCAGATTCACGATGGCGTCACGGTGGGGCAGCGAGTAGTTGATGCCGTCGTGGCCCTGTGCGATGCCGTCGCACATATCGGTTGCAAAATAGCGTGCAGCCTTGCCGCCGTGGGTGTTGACTGCCTGTACAGCCTCCTTCACGAACTGATCCAGATGGGCGCTGCCGGGGTGGCTGTCGCCAAAGGTGCTCTCCACCATGATCTGGGGCTTTGCAAGGTCGTCCACCTTCCAGCCCATGCCGATCTTCAGCGGATCGTTTTCCGGTGCCAGTTTACGCACTGCCTGAGAACGCAGTTCCATGATCGTACCTCCAAAATACTCTTTTTTCTGCTTTGCAAATCGTCCTTTTGACTGTCGGACATCTTACATATTTATTTTAATCGAATCCCGCCTCGTTTGCAAGTTGTCGCAGTCAGAACCCACTTTATAACAATAACCAGCCCAGTTTTTCGTGCATATTGCTCTGAAATCTTGGATACATCATATAATCTAACCAGTTTTCCGACTTTTCTGTGTCATTCGTCTTAAAAAGTCATCAGACAACTTCAAGCATAAAAAGTTCCCGCACAGACCTTGCACTGTGCGGGAACGTAAAATGCGGCGGCGTCAGTTTTCCCATTCGCCGTCGTAAAGCTTTCGGATGCAGTTGCGGTTGAAGTTCAGGTGCATCACCATGGCAGACCGGGCGCCAATGGGGTCATGCCGGGCAATGGCTTCGGTGATCATGCGGTGGGTCAGGATGGTCTCCTCCGTCAGCTTTTTGTGGGTGACGTTCACGAACATCATGACCGCCGTATCAATAATGGGGATGAGCTGCTCCACCACCATGTTCTTGCTGCTCTCTGCGATGCAGGTATGGAATGCGATGTCGTCCTCAATGTACAGATCACCGCTGTGGATCTTGCTCTCCACCCGGTCGCACAGGCGCTGGATGCGCTCGATGTCCTCGTCGGAAGCGTTCAGCGCTGCCATCTCGGCCATGCCCGGTTCCAGCAGCAGGCGCACATTGACAAGATCCAGTGCCAGTGCGTTCTTGTCCTGCACGCTGCGCAGGTTCAGCGGGTCCGAAAGGCCCTTGGCGGTCGTGACCACATAGGTGCCGGAGCCCCGCCGCACCTCCACGATGCCCTTGCTGGAAAGCAGCTTCACGGCTTCGCGCACCGTGCTGCGGCCCACGCCGAACTTTTCGCCCAGTTCAAATTCATTGGGCAGCTTGGCTCCCGGCTCCAGCGGGGTATCCAGAATATAGTGGTAAATTTCGTCCTCCACCTGTTCGGCAAGGAGTTTGTTTTTCAGATGGGAAAATTCGCTCATGGTTGTTCCCTCCCCTGTTTTTTAATTTATTATAAGGCAGGGCAGCAGACAAAAGCAAGGGCTGTCCTCATTCACAGACAGCCCTTGCTTTTGGGTATTTTATTCGTTTGCGGCCTTTTCCAGCTCCGCTTCCTCTGCGGCGGCTTCGGCCTCCTCCTGCTTCTGGTACTCCAGGAAAGCCGACCACATGGGTTCGATGTCCTTGCCCTTCACCCGGCGGTCGAAGTAGTTGCGGGTGATGTCCACCACAGTGCCGGACAGCACCAGCACGCCGATCAGGTTCGGGATCATCATCAGACCGTTGAAAGTATCGGAAAGATCCCACGCAAGGCCCAGCTTCATGGTGGCACCCACCACGGTCATGCACACAAAGACCACCTTGTAGATGCGGCTGCCTGTGGTGCCGAAGAGATACTCCACGGCCTTGGTGCCGTAGTGGCTCCAGCCAAGCGTAGTGGAGTAGGCAAACAGCAGAATGGAAACAGCAATGAACTTGGGGCCAAAGTTGCCAAATGCGGCGGTGAAGGCCTGACCCACCAATGCGTTGTCCTGCACACCGGCCAGTACAGCGCCGCTCTGCAGGTCTACCACGCCGGTGGTCAGGATGACCAGAGCAGTGAGCGTGCAGACCACGATGGTATCGGCAAACACCTCAAACACGCCCCACATGCCCTGATGCACCGGCTCCTTGACGTTGGAAGCGGAGTTGACCATGACGGCAGAGCCGAGACCGGCTTCGTTGGAGAAGGCACCGCGCTTGAAGCCCCAGGTGATGGTCTGGCTGATGCCGTAGCCCAGCGCACCGCCGCCGGCGGCGTTCAGATTGAAAGCACCCTTGAAAATAGCCGCAAATGCCGCTGGGATGTTGCCCGCGTGCAGCACTACGATGATGAGCGCGCCTGCAATGTAGAACAGGGCCATGAGTGGCACCAGCTTTTCGGTAACAGCGGCAACGCGCTTCAAACCGCCAATGACGATAAGGGCCGTGACCACCATCAGGCACAGGCCGGTGACGAGGGTCGGTACGCCAAAAGCAGCGTTCATGTTGCCCGCGATGGAATTGATCTGGCTCATGTTGCCAATGCCGAAGGAAGCCAGAATGCAGAAACAGGCAAACAGCACTGCCAGCACCTTGCCCAGCTGTTTGCAGCCCTTCTTTGCGCCAAGACCATCGGTGAGGTAGTACATGGCACCGCCCGACCACTCGCCTTTTTCGTTTTTGCGGCGGTAGTACACGCCCAGCACATTCTCCGAAAAGCTGGTCATCATGCCAAGCAATGCCATGACCCACATCCAGAAGATGGCTCCCGGCCCACCGGAAACGATGGCCGTTGCCACACCCACGATGTTGCCGGTGCCGATGGTGCCCGCCAGCGCCGTGCACATGCTCTGGAACTGGCTGATGGCCATATCCTCCTTGCTGGTGTGCGCGGTGATGTCCTTGTTGGTGAAGATCGCGCCGATGGTATGCCGGAGCCAGTAGCCCATTTTGCGGAACTGGAAAAAGCCCGTGCGGGCGCTCATCCAGAAGCCGGTGCAGAACAGCAGTGCCAGACCAAACGGCCCCCACACCACGCCATTGATGGCATTGTTCACCTGCGTGATCATCTCGACCATTCTCTCTTTCCCCCTATACACAAAACAAAAGCGGACAGAACCCACCAAAGGCTCTGCCCGCAAAAATTCGGAGCGCTCTCATTTTCCGCCGCCGGGGTGCGCCGCATTCCCGGCTGCGCCCCATTGCGCAAAGACGATAGCTCTGTCCTTTTGCCTGAGAGATACAGCCGCTTTCCCTGCGGCCTTACACCTTCGGCACCCACTTTACAAGCGGGCTTCTCCAGAGTGCACGGTCTTTCTCCGCCGTGCACGTCTTTTTCAGTTCTTCTGGCGCACAGTTGTGCGCGATAGAAAGACTATACCATATTCTGTCCTTGTGCGCAAGACATTTTGTATATCATACGCTGCTTTTTCATCTGTTATGCCGACAGATGAATTTTGTTTTGGTATTACTTTTGTCCTCCCTCATCATAGCGCTGCCATAAATTTATTTTACTTTTCTTTTGGCTCCGCGCCTTCAAACCCCCGGGCTTTTCCATCCGGGCTGGCATCGCCGTTTTCTTTCGCGGTCTCATAAGAATCTGTGCCGTAATAGGCGCTGGCGGGGCCGATCTCCAGCCAGAAGTTCTCCCGTTCTTTCTCTGTGGTCGGTGCAGTCTCTTTTTTGTTTTTCATCTGCAAACGCCTCCTTTTCTGCATAAAGTCTTGCCTGCAGGCCAAAGCTTTATGCAAAGGAAAGGCGGTGTATCCCATGCGCAGTGGAGGTTGGAAGCCCTTTTGGGCAGCACTGTTTGCTTCGCTGCTGGTGCTGGTGCCGCTGGTGGGCGGCACGGTGCTGCTGTCCCGTCAGCAGCTGCGCACCCAGCTGCGGCAGGCTGCCCGCAGCGAGAGCGGTGTGCCCATCCAGCTGCCCAAGACCACCGACCAGCTCACTGTGCTGCTGTGCGTCTCCGGCGAACAGCCCGGCTTTGTGCTGGCCTACCTGAACGCCAGCCAGAACTGCGTGCATCTGCTCAGCGTGCCTGCCGTGCTCACCGTGCCTTTTGCAGAAGAAGAAACATCCCTTGCCCGCTGCTATGCCGCCGCTGGCCCGGCCCGCTGCCGCGAAGCGCTGGCACAGGTGCTGGCCCTGCCGGAGGGCACAAGGTATCTGGCCTTTTCTCCCGATGTGCTGGAGCGCATTGCCAGCCGGTACGGGCCGGTGCGGGTGGGCTTTACCGGCGCACTGACCGAGGAAGAGCTTGCCCGCTATGGCCGCAGCCGGGCCGTGCAGGGCATTTCCGCCGGGGACGCGCACGAATTCCTGTGCCAGTTGCAGGCCGACGAAGCTTTTTCACCAGTACGTACCGCAGCGGCCCGCGCTGCCGTGTGGGATGCGTTTCTCCGGCAGGATCTGGACCTGCTGCCCGCCACCCTGCCGGATGCCTTGCGTGCCAGCAGTTCGGCCCTGCTCACCGACCTGACCGCGCTGGACTATGACGCTTTGGAACGCACACTGGAATTTCTTGCCAACAACAGCGCCGCTGTGGCGGCGCAGGCCCTGCCCGGCCAGTGGAATGCCGCCAGCGGCACTTACACGGTCACGGATGCTTCCCGCGCTGCCATGCAGACCTTTTTCAATGTTTCGCCCACCGAGGCGCAGGCCTCGTCCTTCAGCGAGCCATAACCCAGCACCAGCGTGCCCGCCGCTGAGGGTGCTTCTCCGGTCAGGTCGTAATCACTCAGCAGGCTCAGCTGCACGCCTTCGGCTTCCGCCGCGCAGCGCAGCGCAGCATCCGGCGGCGGGTCTTTGAGCTTTGCCAGCAGGTTCAGGCCGGTGTGCAGGCCCGCAAGGGTCAGCTCGCCGGGAGCAAAGGCAGTGTTCAACGCTGCCGCCAGTGCGTCCCGCCGGGCCTTGTAGGCCACACGTTCCCGGGCCAGATGCCGGGTGAAGTAGCCCTCGGTGATAAAGCGGGCCAGCGTCTGCTGCTCAAACCGGCTCACCGTGCCGGAGTAAAGGCGGTATTTTTTCCGCCATACAGGCAGAAGATGCTCCGGCAGCACCATATAGGCGATACGGATGCTGGGAGCCAGACTGCGGGAGCAGGTGGAGAGGTACACCACCGGGCCGTCTGCACCCGCCATGCCCTGCAGGCTGGGCAGAGGCCGGGTATCAAAACGGAACTCCGAATCGTAATCATCTTCTATAATATACCGCCCGCCCGGCCTGCGGGCTGCCCAGTGCAGAAGCTCGGCCCTGCGGCCCGCAGGCATGGTAACGCCTGTGGGGAACTGGTGGCTGGGCGTGACGTAGCACACCGCTGCATCCGACCGGTTCAGTGCTTCCACCGAAAGGCCGTCCTCGTCCACCGGTAGGCAGCAGCAGTGCACACCGTTGTTCTGCAGCACCTGCAAAGCACGGGGGTAGCCCGGCGTTTCCACCGCTGCAGGGCCGGGCAGCAGCGGTGCCAGCAGGCCCAGCAGATATTCCAATCCCGCGCCCACCACGATCTGATGCGGCCCGCACTGCACACCGCGGTATTCAGAGAGATATTCCGCCAGCGCCTGCCGCAGGGCCGGGTCGCCCTGCGCATCGCCGTGGGTGAGCAGCTGGGGCGAGGAATAGAGCAGCTCCTTTTGCAGCCGCGCCCATGTGCGGAACGGGAACAGCTCCGGGTCTACCCCGCGGGTGGAAAGGTCGTACCGCACCGGCAGCACAGGCGGTTCCGGTTTTGGCGGTGCGGGCTGTTCCGGCCCGCCGGCAGGCCGGGACGGCAGGGCCAGATATTCCTGTACATAAAAGCCGCTGCGCTCCCGCGATTCCAGATACCCTTCCGCCGCCAGCATCTGATAGGCGGCATCCACCGTATTCACCGAGACGGACAGCTCTGCCGCCAGCCGCCGCTTGCCGGGCATCCGGGTGCCCGCCGCAAGGGTGCCGCTTCGCATCTCTCCGGCAAGGCTGCGGTACAGCTGTTCGTACAGCGGCACGCCAGAAGAAGCATCCAGCGCCGTGGTCAGATGGACCATAAATTATCCCTCCTGTCTGGGTATTGCATCAAACTGACCCCATTAAAAAACTTTATTCTGGGTATTTTCATGGTGTCAGTTCTGCGTATAATAGGAGCATACCCGCTGGACACCCAAATGTCAAGTAGGATTGTAGGTAAGTGGTTGCGAAGCAATCAAAGCCCCAGTGGGGCTTTGGTGCCGCGGGAACGGAAATTTGGAGGGAGAGTAAATCATGTCTACTACTGCAATGTGGCTGCTTCTGGCAGTCGTTGTCATCGTCATTCTGTTTGCAAGTGTGCTGTACAAGCGCACCTTCACCACCAAGGAGCTGGCCCTGACCGGTGTCATGGCCGCTTTAAGCCTTGTGGCCTATCTGTTCTTCCGTGTGCCGTTCTACGGCGGTTCTTCGTTCCATCTGGGCAACACCTTCACCGCCCTGACCGCCCTACTGCTGGACGGTGTGTCCGGCGGTCTGGCCGGTGCCATTGGTCTGGCGCTGGCCGATATTCTGGCCGGTGACCCGGGCTATGCCGTCACCACCTTTGTGCTCAAGTTCATCATCGGCATCACCTGCGGTGCCGTGGCGCACAAGGCATTCAAGCTGCGCGACCTCGACAAGCACAGCTCCGGCTATCTCGTCAAGGTGATCGTTTCTGCCGGTTCCGGCCTGCTGCTGAACGTGCTGACCGACCCGTTCCTGGGCTACTTCCGCAATGTGTACATCTTTGGTCAGGAATACACCGTGGCGCAGGCGCTGACCAAAATTGCAGGCGGTGTCACCTTTGTAAACAGCGTGGCCTCCACCGTGTGTGCGGTCATCCTGTACCTCGCCCTGCGTCCGGCCCTGGAGCGTGCCGGTCTGCTGCCCAAGGGCGAAAAACACTAAGCGATCTCTCTATCCTGATACAGCACTGCTGCCCTCACCTGCCGGACTTCTCCTATCCTCCGGCGGTGGGGGCAGTGGTGTTTTTCGTGGACGACCTATCACACGGAACTCCTCCAGTCTCGCATTCGCTCGAAAGCCCCCTCGGGGACGGGGCTTTTGACAGAAACCGAAACAAAAAAGCGCTCGTCACACAATTCTGCATGACGAGCGTTTTTTGCTTTTTATCGCAATTTTCAAAAATAGTGCCTATTAAAACGGCATATTTGCGATATGCAGTCTGCGGATGTTGCTTGTGCATTAAAAACGCAAACTGCTATCATTACAGCTTTTCAAATACAAGGAACCGGAACGAGATATCGGTTTCCAGCTGGGACAGCGCAGCAAGGCGCTCCGCCCCGCCGCGCGGCGTTTTCCAGTAATAGGGTGTCATGGCGAACAGCGCTTCCAGCTGTTCGTGGGGCACCGTGACGCGGCCGGTCACTTCCCGTTCCCCAATGGCGGCAAAACCGTCATAGGCGATCTGCTGCACCGGGTTTTTATAGGGCTTTTCGTAGAGCACGGCCTTCATCTGGTACAGGTGTTCGGCACCGGGCACCACATAGATCATCCGTCCGCCCGGGCGCAGCACCCGCAGGAATTCCTCCTGTGCAAAGGGCGAAAAGCAGTTCAGCAGCAGGTCGGCCCCGCCGGTGCGCACCGGCTGGCTGAAGCTGGATGCCACCGCATACTGTGCCGTGGGCAGGGCCTTGGCCGCAAGACGCACCGCAAGCTTTGCGATATCAAAACCCGCCAGCTGCACCCGGCGGCCTTTTTCGGCAAGCGCCTGCGCGATGCAGCGGTCGTACCAGCCCTCGCCGCAGCCTGCATCCAGCAGATGCAGCGCCGCCTCCGGGCTGGCAGGCTGGCCGTACTCTGCGCACAGCTCACCCACCGCTTTGCCAAAGATGCCGTAGTATCCGGCATTCAGGAACGCGCGGCGGGCGGCCACCATCTCCTTGCTGTCGCCGGGGGCCTTGGTGCGCATGCTCTGCACCGGCAGCAGATGCCAGTAGCCCTCCTTGGCGCGGTCAAAGCAGTGGCCTTTTGTGCATTTCAGGGTGCTGTCGCCGGTCAGTTTTTCCCCGCACAGCGGGCACTGCCATGGGGCAAACGGTTCATTTTTGCTCATACTTCGTCGCTGTGGTCCTCAATGGGTGCAGTTGCACCGCCGTGGGCGTTCATATACTCCTCAAAGTTCGTGAACTTCTGCTGCGGCGGACGGCGGCTGATGAGCATAAGGCCCGGGTCTTCGTCCCTTGCAGCAGCGGCACGGCCGCGGCGGCTGCTCTCCGCTCTGGGGGCACGGGCCGGTGCAGGCTGTGCATTGCGGGACGCATTCTGACGGCCGCGCTGGCCGTTGTTTGCACCGCGGCCCTGCTCTGTGCTCTGGCTCTGGGCGGCAGGCTGGCTGTTCTGGCGGGCCGGACGGTCGCTGCGGTCATTGCGACGGCTCTTCTGGCCTTGCGTGCTGCTGTTCTGCTGAGCAGGCTGTGCAGCCGTACGGATGGCCGGGGCGGCGGGTGCAGCCGGAGTCTTTTTGGCCGGGCGCAGCGGAGTGGCCTCCGGGGCACTCACAAAATGCGGGTCAAACTTGGGCTGCGCATTGCTGCCGCGGGCAGGAGCGTTCTGCTCCCGGCGCGGGCGGCTGTTATTATTGGAACGGCGGTCATTGCTGCGTCCGCCGGTAGTACGCTTGGTATCATCCATGAATGGTTCCTCTTTTTCGGTTTTTGCGGGCTTTGCCTGCACCTTGGGTGCGGGTGCAGCCTTTTTTTCAGGTTTTGCGTTTTTTGCTTCGGCCTTTGCGGGCTTCGGCTGCTTTGCGGCAGGCTTTTCTGCCGGTTCAGCGGCGGCTGCCTTGGGCTTTTTGCCGCGCACCGGCGGCTCCGGGCGCACCGGCGCGGGCACGCCGTCCCACGGGTGGCCGCTCACCACGGGAATTTTGCGGCGGTTCAACTTTTCGATGCCTGCCAGATACTCCTGCTCCTCAGGTGCACAGAAGCTGACCGCCGTACCGTCGGCACCGGCGCGGGCCGTGCGGCCGATGCGGTGCACGTAAGTCTCCGGTACCTCGGGCAGGTCGTAGTTGAACACATGGGACAGCTCGCTGATATCGATGCCGCGGGCGGCGATATCGGTGGCTACCAGCACCTTGGTCTTACCGGCCTTGAAGTTTTCCAGCGCGGTCACGCGGGCGGTCTGGCTCTTGTTGCCATGGATGGCCGCCGCCGGGATGCCCTGCTTGGTGAGGTCTTTTGCAATTTTATCCGCGCCGTGCTTGGTGCGGCTGAACACCAGCGCGTTCACCACCGGGGGCTGCAGGTTCTTGATGAGCCACGGCAGCAGGAATTTCTTGTTGCCCTTTTCCACATGGTACAGGCTCTGCTGGATGCGGTCCACGGTGCTGGACACCGGGTCCACCTTGACGAAGGCGGGCTTGCGCAGGATGCCTGCGGCCAGCTGTTCGATCTCGGTGGGCATGGTGGCGCTGAACATCAGGTTCTGACGCTCCCCGGGCAGCTTTGCGATCACCTTCTTCACATCGTGCACAAAGCCCATATCCAGCATCCGGTCGGCTTCGTCCAGCACAAAGATCTCAAGGTTCGAGAGATCGATAAATCCCTGACCGATCAGGTCGTTGAGCCGTCCCGGGCAGGCGATCAGGATGTCCACGCCCTTTTTCAGCGCTTCCACCTGCGGTGCCTGGCCCACGCCGCCAAAAATGACGGTGCTGCGCAGCTTGAGATACTTGCCGTAGGCATCAAAGCTTTCGCCGATCTGCAAAGCAAGCTCACGGGTAGGGGTCAGGATCAGGGCGCGGATGGCACCCTTTCTGCGGGGCGCATTGGCCGTGAGCCGGTCCAGCATGGGCAGCGCAAAAGCAGCCGTCTTGCCGGTACCGGTCTGGGCGCAGCCCATCAGATCCCGGCCGGACAGCACCGGCGGGATCGCCGCCGCCTGAATGGGCGACGGGGTCTCATAGCCTGCCTCCTGCACAGCGCGCAGAAGCGGGGCGGACAGATTCAATTCTTTAAATGTCATGGTTCTCCAATAATTATTCCGTAATTTTCCGGCACTCCACATAGTACCGCTTTTCTTCTGCGTGGCCCATGCTGAAGGTCTTGCGCGGCAGCACGCCGCCCATCACAACGCCTTTGAACAGGTCACTCTTGGCAAACGGCGGCATCAGGAATGCCACAGCACCTTTTTTGCACAGGGCGCGCACAGCAGGCTCGTCGTGCACATAGTCCACGCGGGCTTCCTTGTGGTGCTCAAGATAGTATTCGATAAATTCGTCAATGGTGCCCACGGTCAGCGGTGCGGTTGGGTCCTCAAAGCTGAGCACGTTGGACATGTGCGGCCCGGCCAGCGTGAAGGGCTGCTGCTTGCTGCCGCCAAAGCTGCAGCCGGCCATATTGGAATCGCTCCAGGTGATCAGGCTCAGCAGCACCGCTGCGCAGTCCACATTGAACAGCACGCGGTGGATCGGCTCGATCTCGATCGCAGGCGAGTGCACATTGCACACCTCGGCCAGACACCAGCGGGCCGGATGGTTTGCTGCCTGCTCCGGTGTGAGTGTCTTTTTCAGCTCCTCCCAGCAGGCCTTTGCAGTGGCCAGCGAGTGGTTGCCGTCGCCCACGGCCAGCGTCAGCGGGTCGCGGCGGGTGGCATCCGGATACTTTTTGTCGAATTCTTCCTGACTGCCCAGCACAGCCAGCGCATCTTCGATCTGCGCAATGAGGGCAGGGTCTTCCACAGCCCAGCCCGCAATGTGGCCACCGTTCAGCATCAATTCGCCCTCGTATACCTTGGGCAGTTCGGCTTTATGCGCCGCCACCGGCTCGATGAGGGTGCAGCCGGGGTCGTCCGCCAGCATCATGATATGGGGCGTTTCCAGCGCGGCACCGGTGCGCACCTTCATGCGGGGCGGGATGCGGCTTTCCACCGTGCTTTCGCTGGGACGCACGGCGCAGGGTGCGCCGCGGCGGTAGCTGTAGGCTTCCAGATCCACCATGCCCACAAGGCCCTGCCGCACCTTGCCGCTCTGCTCGGTGCGCTCCACGTAAACAAAGCCGTCCACCGCGCGGGTCAGCACGTTCCGGGCATAGTCATCCATGGTGGCATGGATCTTCTCAATGCGTGCATCGGCATCGCCGTCCTCCAGATAGACCTCCGGCAGGATCATGTTCAGGGTGCTGGGGCTGCCTGCTGCGGCAGCCTCGGCTTTCTGCCAGTAATCCCGGTCACTGGTGAACTGATCGCAGGCAATGCAGCCCCACTTTTCCAGTGGGATCTGCTCCGAAGGCAGAAGGATGTGGGCCGGTGCAAAGCAGGATTTGGTATTCATAGCAGATTCCTCCCTCTTATAAAACCAGAGACGTTACTGGAAAATGTCGGCGCTGTGCAGCACCAGATGCTGCACGCCCTGTCCGGCGGCAGACTGCTCCAGTGCGGTGCGGCTGTCGGCGTCCATCGCCTTGTCTGCCGTCACCAGCAGGTTGTCCATGCCCAGCGTCACAGCGGGCACATCCAGCGACACGCTGTTGGTGTTGCACTGATCCAGCGTGTAGCTGAACCACAGGGTCATGCTGCCCGCAAAGCGGCTCTGCAGGGCGGCGATATCCGCCTTGAGCTGATCCGCGCGGGAAACGCCGCTGGTCTCGCCGTAGTCCTGTTTGCGGCTGAGCTTCGGGAACTGGACATTGGTCAGGACTACCTGCTCAAAGCCCATGCCCTGCACCTCGGCTACCAGATCGCCTACATATTCCACTGCCGCAGCGGAGTAGGGATTCAACCATGCATTGCCGCCCTTCTGGGCATCCAGCCACAGGCCGTCGCCGTAGTGGATGGCCATGCTGCGGTCGGTGCGGGAGGAGATGGGGTCCTTGAAGGCTGCAAGCTGGGCCACAGGGATCACGCCCTCCTCCCGGAAGATGGCCGCGATGCGGGCCGGGTCCACGGTCGTTTCGGCAATGCTCTGGGCGGCAGCCGGCACCTGCGAAGCGTAGCAGATGCTGCCATCCGGTGTTTTCAGGGTCACAAGGCCGTAATCCGCTCCCTGCGCCTTGAGCTGCTGCGCCGCTGCACGGATGGCCGCATCATCGGCAAGGGTGCTCACATCCACTGCGGCCCAGCTGCCGCCGGTAACGGCCTTGCCGTCCAGCTCCTTGGGCTGTTCCGGCTCCGGCTGGGACGAAGCCGCTTCCTGTACCGCCGAGGATGCAGCTGCTTCGGACGAGGCGGCTGCGCGGGATGCCGATTCAGCTTCCAGATCACGGTTCTTCACCACAGTATACCAGGTGTGGGTAGCCCAGTCCAGCACGTGGGGTGCTGCCAGCCAGGCTGCGCCCAACACCGCCAGCACCAGCACCACGATGCCGATGCATTTTTTGATGCGTGTACCGCGGCTGTAGAAGCTGCGGCGGTAGCGCTTGACCTTCTGACGTTTATACTTTGCCATTGTCGATTCTCCTCCCTGCCAATGTTACAGGATCACAGAATGTCCGGTGAAACCATAGATCGCCAGTGCCAGCACGCCGATATACACCAGCGTGATGGGCAGGCCGCGGAATGCTTCCGGGATGGCCTTGCTGCGCAGGCGGTGGCGGGCTTCCGTTACCAACAGCACCGCCAGCACATAGCCAAGGCCGCTGCCAAGGCCAAAGCCAAGGCTCTGCCCCAGCGTAAAGCTCTGGGTGCGCTCCACCAGTACAGTGCCAAGCACACAGCTGTTCAGGCCCGCCAGCGGCACGATGCGCAGCAATGCGCTGCGGTGCGGCAGGCCTTTCGCCAGCCACAGCACGGCGTGCTCCAGAACGCACACCACGGCAATGCTGGCAATATACACCAGCGGGCGCAGCTGGGCACGGTTTGCCAGCGGCGCGATCCGGCTGCCGGCATACCACGCAAAGGGCGTTACCAGCACCTGCGTGATGCACAGCTGCATACCGAACAGCCAGCTGCTGGTGCGGTCATCGCCCACCAGCTGCACCAGACGCGAAACGCCCAGTGCACGGGTAAAGACGGCGTTCTGCGCGAACACCGCCAGCAGTGCATAGCTGAAGAACACTGCACTTGTTGTTACAACATCTCTCATTGTTCGCGGTCCGCCTCCTTCTGGGAATGCACATCCACAAGGTTGCGTGCCTCTTTGGTGAGATATGCCTTGCGCTTTTGGGCCAGTGCACGCCATACGGCGCACAGCACGCCCAGCACGATAAAGCCGCCTGCCGGCATGCTTGCCATGGGCAGCACCGGGCGGCTGACAACCACACCGAACATGGTGCCTGCGGCCAGCCATTCACGGACGCAGCCCAGCAGCACCAGCAGCAAAGCATAGCCCACCGTGATGCGCAGGCCCTTGGAGACAGCCTTGCGCACCGTCTCCTGCACGCGGCCAAAGCGGTAGGTCAGCAGCGGCTCCACCGTGAGCAGGGGCAGGTAGATGCCAAGGCTCAGCAGGCTGGTGCTGAACAGCATATTCAGGATGGGATACACCGCCAGATACACCACCGCCGTGCTGAAGCCGTACACCAGTGCACGGGGCAGCAGCTTTTTCTGCAGCGTTTCCGGAGCGGGGTCCTCGTCGTGCAGGGGCACAAGGCGGCTCAGCAGACATGCCAGCACGCGGGAGGGCACCAGCAGCAGCGCCACCGCCACCGCCAGCATCACCGCATTCTGGCCGCTGGTGGCAAGCACCACCAGCGGGGCAAGGCCCATGCCCTGCATGACCACCGGGTTATTCAGGAACACACGGTCGTGGTGGGCAAACTTGTTGGGATCTTTTACGATCAGTTCAGCCGTTGCGCGTCTCATTGTGCTGCCCCCTTTCCGGCATCTGCCTGCAGATGGGTCAGGTGATACAGCTTTGCCTCGGTGCGGTCGATCCATGCCGACACACTGTTGACCGCCAGCAGCGCAAAGCACACACCGGTCTCGTACACGCCATAGTAGCGGAAGCCCATGCTCACAACGCCCACCAGCACGCCGTACAGCACACGGCCCATGCGGTGGTGCACGCAGGTGTAAGGCTCGTTGATCAGGAACACCGCGCTGAACAGGATCGCGCCAGTCAGCAGCTCATCCCGCACACACTGCAGGCGGGGCAGGATATTTGACAGCACGGCACTGTCGGCAAGGCCCGCCTGCCGCGGGAAGAAGAACGCAATGACCGCACAGGTCACAAGAAAGCTGATCGATGCAGACATGTGGGCATCCTTCTGGGTCCACAAAAACAGGCCGCAGGCAAGGATCACCAGCGCAGCGCCGGTGCCCATGGGAGCAGCATATTCGCCCAGACCCAACGCCAGCGAGCCGATGTTCAGCATGCCGCCGCTGCGCAGGGTGTCCTCAATGGCGCTGGAGACCGGCACCATGGAGGCGTCCCACAGGGGGATGCTGGTGTAGGGCTGCGGATAGCGGAACACCTGTTCCGGCCATGACACTGCCGCCACCACATAGCCCACAGCAGCCGGGTTGAAGGGGTAGCTGCCGTAGCCGCCAAAGATCTCCTTGCCGATCAGCACACCGGCAAGCACTGCGGCGATCAGAACATAGATATCCACCGTCACCGGCATCAGCAGGGCAATGACGAGCGCAAAGCTCTCGTTGGAAAAGTCACTGCCCTGATACACGCGGCGGCGCAGCAGCGAAACGAGACGGTCGCACAGGTTGCCGGTAAGCACCGCAATGCCGCACAGCAGCAGCGGGCGCACACCGTACAGAAAACAGGCCATGCACAGCACCGGCACCGCCATAAAGCAGATATGCTTATAGTAGCGGCCGGTCTTCTGGAGCTGTGCCTCCTGCTCCCGGATCAAAGATTCATCCATAAATGGTTATCCTTTCAAAGGCTGGCGAGGTGCTGCACGGCTGCAGCAGGGTCTGCTGCGCCGAACACTGCACTGCCCGCCACCAGAATATCAGCGCCCGCTTCCACGCACTGGGGCGCGGTGGCATTGTCCACGCCGCCGTCCACTTCCAGCAGATAGTGTGCACCGCGCGCTTCGCGCTCTGCCTTGAGCCAGCGCAGCTTGTCCAGCGCCGAGGGCATGAACTTCTGCCCGCCGAAGCCGGGCTCCACGCTCATCACCAGCACAAGATCCAGCTGGTCAAGATACGGTGCCAGCGCCTGCGGCTCGGTGCCGGGCTTGATGGTCAGCCCCACCTTGCAGCCCAGCGCCCGGACGGCATCGATGGTGGCCTGGATATCGTCCTCGCACTCAAGGTGGAAGTTGTACAGGGTGGCACCGGCTTTGATGAAGGCTTCCGCATACTGCAGCGGATGGCTGATCATCAGGTGCACATCATAAAAGGCATCCGGCAGATTTTTGTGCAGGCTCTTGAGCACCGGCACGCCAAAGCTGATGTTGGGCACAAAGTGACCGTCCATCACGTCGTAATGTAGCATCTGTGCACCGGCATCCAGCACCATGCGGCAGTCTGCACCCAGTTTGCCAAAATCAGCGGAAAGGATCGAAGGACTTACGATTGCCATATTCTATCTTTACGCTCCGTTATTTTATAAATTCTTATTCCCATTTGTCCCATTGTACTGGCGGTTTCAAACCGCAAAAACAGCATGGGCATGGTTATCTTTTAGTTTACATGAAAACGAGCAAAAAATCAAACCCGCCAATGGCTTTTTCACGGAAATGACGTATTTGGAAAGATTTGTCCATTTGCGAAGAAACTCCCTCAGTCAAAGCCTGACGGCTTTGCCAGCTCCCTCGGAGAGGGAGCCTCTGGCACGCCCGGAAGATTTGCACTTTAACCGGAAGCTTTACCGCCATGCCACGGGCCCCATCCCAGAGGGGGCTGGCATTGAGCGCAGCGAGATGACTGGGGGAGTTTCATCGGCGGCAAAGTTCCCCACGCCAAAACAGCCAGACCGCCCCGGGTCCGGGGCAGTCTGGCTGGAAGTTCATTCTACGGGCTTCATGCTTGCAGGGTCTTCCACGGTGGGTTCACCGCCGGCTTCGTCCGGCAGACGCTTCATGCCGCCGGGGTTCGGGGCCACGGTGGGCAGGGTGAACACAAACCGGCACCACTCGCCCTGCTGGCTCTCCACCCGGATCTGCCCGCCGGAAAGGTTCACCAGCACCTTGCAGATGTTCAGGCCCAGACCCGCGCCCCGGGCGTGCAGGCCGCGGGAGCGGTCCTCCTTGTAGAACCGCTGGAACACGTATGGCAGCGCTTCCGGGCTGATGCCCTGACCGGAGTTCCAGATGGAGATCTCGGCTTCCGGGCCAAGCTTTTCCACCCCGAAGCGGATGGTGCCGCCCGCAGGCGTAAACTTGATGGCGTTGTCCAGCAGGTTATACACCACCTGATGGATCAGGTCGGGGTCGGCGTAGACCAGCACCTTTTCGTCCATGGTCAGGCCGTCGATGTCGATCATGCCGTCGTTGATGCGCTGCTCTGCCGAGAGCGCCACGCCGGTGATCGTCTCCCAGATGTTGAACATCCGGGCATTCACCTGATATTCGCCGCTTTCCAGCTTGGAAAGATCCAGCATGTTCTGGATGAGCCGTGCCAGACGGCCCGTTTCCTCACTGACCAGCTGCAGGTAGTGGTTCTGCATATCCGGCGGGATGGTGCCGTCCAGAATGCCGTCCACAAAGCCCTTGATGGTGGTCATGGGGGTGCGCAGCTCGTGGGCGATGTTGCCCATGAACTGACCGCGGGAGTTGTCGTTCATCTGGATGTTGTCTGCCATGCGGTTGAAGGTGCGGGCAAGGTCGGCTGCCTCGCCTTCGCCTTCCACCCCCTCCACACGGACGGAAAGATCCCCGCCGCCAAAGCGCTGGGCGGCATCCGTCACCTTCTGCAGCGGGTCGGTGAGCTGGCGCATCAGGATCTTGGTCAGGATGCTAGCACACAGCAGCATCACACAGGCCGACAGCAGGAAGTTGGACCAGAACTGCTGCTTGAACTGGGTCAACTGCTCGCCGGAAGAGCACAGGAACAGGTAGCCGCTGGGCTGGCCGTTCTCATTGCGCATTTCGCTGACCGTGATGTAGCTTTTCCCGTCCAGCATGCCGCCAAGCGTGCCGAACACATGGTAGTAATCCGCATCGGAAGCGTCGATCTTCTCCATCATTTCTTCCGGCACGGTCAGGCTCTCCAGCTTGTCCGGGCTGGAGGCGATCATCACCCGGCCGTCGTTGTCGGTAAAGAACAGATAGGCCTCTGCGCTCTCGCCGATGATCTCCAGCTTGGTGCTCAGTGCGTCCAGCTCATCGCCTTCCGGCAGCTCCGCCTGCTGGACCAGATACTGGGCCGTGCGCTGGGTGACACCCACCACCTGATCCAGTGTTTCGTAGCGGTCCTTGGCGAAGTAGTTCTTGAACAGCACCCACTCCGAAGCGCCCATCAGCACGATGCCCAGCACCATCAGGGTGGACACCAGCGAGAAGAATGCCACCGAGATACTTTTGCGCATTACTGACGCACCTCGAACTTATAGCCCACGCCCCATACGGTCTTCAGCTCCCATTTGTCGGAAGCACCGGCCAGCTTCTCGCGCAGGCGCTTGACATGCACATCAATGGTGCGGCTGTCGCCGTAATACTCAAAGCCCCACACCTCGTCCAGCAGCTGGTCACGGGTGTAGACGCGGTTCGGATGGGAGGCCAGACAGTTCAGCAGTTCCAGCTCCTTGGGGGGAGCCTCCACCACCTTGCCCTTGACCCGCAGCTCATAGCTGTTCATGTCCAGACGCAGGTTGTCGAATTCGATCACGCCCTCGGTGCTCTCGGCAGCAGCCGTGGTGGTCTGGCAGCGGCGCAGCACCGCCTTGATGCGGGCCACCACTTCCTTGGCATCAAAGGGCTTTACCATGTAATCGTCTGCACCCAGCTCCAAGCCCAGCACCTTATCAAAGGTCTCGCCCTTGGCCGTGAGCATCATCACCGGGGTGTTGCCCGCCTTGCGGATGCGGCGGCACACTTCCAGACCGTCCATCTTGGGCATCATCACGTCCAGCAGCACCATATCGGGCTTGACCTGATTGAACTTTTCCAGACCTTCTTCGCCATCGTTTGCCACCGTGACCTGATAGCCCTCCTTGGTCAGGTACAGCCGCAGCAGCTCGCAGATATTGGTATCGTCGTCCACAACGAGGATCTTTTCGTTGGCCATAATGATCTCCTCCCATTTTATCGGATGCCCGCCGGGCGGGCAGAGCAGCAAAGTATTCCACTTCTTATTATACGGAAGAGTTATGACAAAATAAAGAAGGATTTGTATGATTTTTTCACAATTCCGGCCCGGCCTTACTCGATCATCAGCCGGATAATCTCCTCATTGGTCTCCTTCATGCCGTCCTTGCCCAGACGGCCGATGCCCTTGATGGTGGTCTCGATGTCCTTCATCACGATGCCGTCGCCGCCCTTGAACTCCTGATGGCACTTGTACATGTTGTAGCCAAGCAAGGCCGCATCCACCGAGGATGCGATCTTTGCCGCGCAGGAGGCCTTTGCGCCGTCGCACACGATGCCGGACACGATGGCCAGCGCATTGACCACCGTGTGGATGGCGGCCTGATAGCCGTCGCCGCACAGATATACGATGCCCGCGCCAGCGCCCGCACCGGCGCTGACTGCGCCGCAGTAGGCGGACAGGGTGCCGATGCCGGTCTTTTCGTGGATGGCCACCAGATTGGAAATGATGAGGGCACGGTAAAGCTTTTCCTTGCCGCTGTGCAGCTCCTTGGCATATTCAATGAGCGGCACCGAGCAGGTGATGCCCTGATTGCCGCTGCCGGAGTTGATGATGACCGGCAGCTCACAGCCGTTCATGCGGGCATCCGAACCGGCGGCCGCCTTGGCCTTGGCCCGGATAGACACATCGTTGCCGTAGGTAGAAAGCAGCACCCGGCCGATGTTCGCGCCATAGTCGCCCAGAAGGCCCTCCTCTGCAATGGCGTTGTTATAGCGGATCTGGCGTTCCAGCAGGTCCGCCACATCCTGCAGGTCGGCCGTCTCGGCAAAGTCCCAGATGTCCTTCATGTTCAGCAGGCTGCGGTCGGCCCGGCTGTCCCGCCGGGTCTCCTCGTTCAGCAGCGGCTTTTCGTAGAGCACCCGGCCATTCTTTTCGATCAGGCAGATGTTGGTGTGAAAATCCGCAATGCGCACCTTTGCGTAGGAATCCCCGCTGCGCTCGGTAACGATGATATCGAACACATGCCCCTGCTCGATGTGCTGGATGGAAATGGGCACCGTCTGCAGATAGTCCCGGATGGCAGCCTTCTTGTCCTCGCTGACCTCGGAGATGACTTCCAGCTCTCTGTCTGCCGAACCGGCAATGATGCCCGCTGCCACAGCGGCTTCCATGCCTTTCAGGTGGCCGGTGTTGGGCACGATGACGCTCTTCACGTTTTTGATGATGCTGCCGCTCACCTGCAGCTGCACGCTCTCGGGCAGTGCGCCCAGCACCTCGCGTGCCCGGGCCGCAGCATAAGCCAGTGCAATGGGCTCTGTGCAGCCCATTGCCGGGATGAGCTCCTCTTTTAATATTTTCACATACGCCTGATAGCGCGGATCACTGCGTTCCATGACGGGTCCCTGCCTTTCCTGTCGATTCGATATTTACCAACAGGAATAGTATACTATAGAACCCGCGCAATGTAAAACAAATTCTTCCCCGCACGCAGGGCCGGCTATTGCAAAGCGCAAACAGCAGAAGTAGAATAGGAGCATCCAAACCGATAAATCCATGGAGGGTCTTCCAATGATCGAAAAAGAAGTACAGGAGCTGCTGTCCTTCATTGACGGCAATCCTACCGCATACCACACCACTGCATCCGTCCGGAACATCCTGCTGAAGGAGGGCTTTTCCGAGCTGCTGGAGAGCCGCCGGTGGCAGCTGGAACCCGGCAGGAGCTATTTTGTCTGCCGCAACGGCTCCAGCATCCTTGCATTCCGCATGGGAGAACAGCTGGAAAACTACAGCTTCAACGTGGCCGCTGCCCACACGGATTCCCCCTGCTTCCGCATCAAGGAAAACGCCGAGATCCACATGGGCCAGAAGTACACTAAGCTGAACACCGAGGGCTACGGCGGCATGATCTGCTCCACATGGATGGACAGGCCGCTGTCGGTGGCAGGCCGCGTGCTGATAAAGGAGAACAATGCCATCACTTCCCGCCTGCTCACGCTGGACCGCGACCTGCTGATGATCCCCAGCGTAGCCATCCACATGGATCGCGAAGTCAACGACAGGGCTTCCTACAACAAGCAGGTGGATATGCTGCCTTTGCTGGGCGGTGCCGCCGAGGAAGGCGTGCTGAAAAAGCTGATCGCCGCTGAGCTGCAGGTGGCAGAAGAGCAGATCCTTGGCAGTGACCTGTTCCTCTGCATCCGCGAAAAGGCCGCCGTCTGGGGCTGCAATGAAGAGTTCATCTCCTCCGGCCGTCTGGATGACCAGCAGTGCGTGTTCGGCATCCTGAAGGGTTTTCTGAACGCGCACTGCGCCCGCTCCATCAACGTTGCCGCCTTCTTCGACAACGAAGAAGTGGGCTCCGGCACCAAGCAGGGCGCAGCTTCCACCTTCCTGTACGATGTACTGCACCGCATCGCGCAGAACGTCTGCCCCGGCGATGAGGACTTCCACCGTGCGGTGGCCTCCAGCTTCATGTTCAGCGCCGATAACGCCCACGCCGTGCACCCCAACCACCCGGAATATACCGATGTGAACAACTGCACCTACATGAACGAGGGCGTTGTGGTCAAGGTGCACGCCGGCCAGAAGTATACCAGCGACGGCATGAGCATGGCCGTGGCAAAGGAGCTTGCCGCCCGCGCCGGTGTCCCGCTGCAGTATTTTGCCAACCGTTCCGATAAGGTCGGCGGCAGCACGCTGGGCAACCTTGCCATGGCACAGGTATCCATGAACTGCGTGGACATCGGCCTGCCCCAGCTGGCCATGCACTCCTGCTACGAGACCGCCGGTGCCCGGGACATCATTTCTCTCATCCGGCTGATGGAGGAATTCTACGCCAGCCATTTTGAGGAGACCGCGTCCGGCACCCTTGCCATCTGCAAGTAAGACCCGTACAACCTGAATCATAAGGACTGCCCGTGGAAAAGCAGCACTGCTTTTCCACGGGCGGCTTTTCGTTTCCACTTAAGTGAGTATTGAGAAAAAACGTCCATTGTGCTACAATTATTTTGTTATAATATCGCTTTTTACCGCAGCGTAAAATCTTTTTCGCAAGGAGTATAATAAAATGAAATTAGGTATCGTCGGCCTGCCGAACGTCGGCAAGTCCACTCTGTTCAATGCCATCACCTCCACCAAGAACGCAGAAGCCGCAAACTATCCCTTCTGCACCATCGAGCCGAACAGCGGCATCGTAGCCGTGCCGGACAAGCGTCTGGACAAGCTGGCCGAGATCTGGCAGACCAATAAAAAGACCCCTGCCATCGTGGAGTTCGTGGATATCGCGGGCCTTGTGAAGGGTGCCAGCCAGGGTGCAGGCCTTGGCAACAAGTTCCTGGGCCACATCCGCGAGTGCGACGCCATTGTGCATGTAGTGCGCTGCTTTGACGATGACAACATCATCCATGTGGTGGAGGATGTTTCCAAGGCCGAGGCCGTGGACCCCATTGCTGACATCGACGCCATCGACTACGAGCTGATCCTGTCCGACCTTGAGGTGGTGCAGAACCGCGCAGGCCGCATGGCAAAGGCTGCCAAGAGCGGCAACAACAAGGGTGCTGCCGCCGAAGCCGCATGGCTGCAGCAGCTGGCCGACCACCTGAGCGCCGGCAAGCCTGCCCGCAGCTTCGATTTTGACGAGGGCGATGCCGAGCAGCAAGCTGTTCTGCACGAGATGGGTCTGCTGAGCGCAAAGCCGGTGCTGTACGCCTGCAACGTGGGCGAGGACGACCTGATGGAGGGCATCGAAAACAACAAGTATGTCCCGCTGGTGGCCGCACGCGCCAAGGAAGAGGGCGCACGCTACATTCCCATCTGCGCCAAGACCGAGGAGGATATCGCCGACTACTCTCCCGAGGAAAAGAAGGCTTTTCTGGCTGAAATGGGCATTGAAGCCAGCGGTCTGGACAACCTCATCACTGCCAGCTATGATCTGCTGGGCCTGATCTCCTTCCTGACCGACGGCAAGAAGGAGTGCCGCGCATGGACCATCCGCAAGGGCACCAAGGCACCGCAGGCTGCCGGCAAGATCCACAGCGATTTCGAGCGCGGCTTCATCCGTGCCAGCGTCATTGGCTATAGCGATCTGGAAGCCAACAACTTCGATTACGCCGCCGTCAAGGCCAAGGGTCTGCAGCGCACCGAGGGCAAGGAGTACGTTGTCAACGACGGCGATGTGATCGAGTTCCTGTTCAACGTTTAAAGGGAAACCCTCTCAGTCAAAACCCGACGGTTTTGACAGATTCCCCCTTTTGTCGCTGCGTGACATCTTCCCCCGGCCGGGGGAAGTCTTTCCTCTCAGGGGGAGCTCGATTGCAGCGAACCGGAAGAGCCATAAAAGCTCTCCCTTTGGGAGAGCTGGCATCGCGCAGCGATGACTGAGAGGGTTCGTCCCAAGCCCTTCCCGTGAAAAAGTAAGTTCCAAAAGCCCGCAGGCTTTTGGAACTTACAAAATCAAAAATAACCTTCCGCTATATATGGCCAGAGCGCACGCGTCGGCCATTTAAAATCGTAAAAGAGGTTTCCTATGATTTTCGGTATTATGGGCGCAATGCCCGATGAAGTCGATCAGCTGTGTGCAAAGCTGGAAAACGTCACCGTGGAGCCCTACGGCGGCGTGGATTACCACAAGGGCACGCTGGCCGGCAGACAGGTGGTGGTGTGCTGTGCCGGCATGGGCAAGGCCAATGCCGCCGCCACCACGCAGGTGCTCATCACAAAATTCGGCGCGGAGAAGATCATCTTTTCCGGCATCGCAGGCAATATGACCTCGAAGATCGGCATTGGCGATGTGGTCATCGGCAAGACCGTGCTGTACCACGACGCACAGCTGGACATGATCTGCCAGAACCCGCCGTTCCTCAAGGAATACACCGGCGACCCGGAGCTGATCGCTGCCGCCGAAAAAGCCTGCGCCGAAGCGGGTGTGAAGGCTCTGGTGGGCAAGATCGCCACCGGCGACCTGTTTGTGGGCGACAGTGAAACCAAGGCTGCCATTGAAGCCAAATGCGCCCCCGACTGCGTGGAGATGGAAGGTGCCGCTGTGAGCCAGATTGCCGCCAAGAACGGTGTGCCCTGCGTCATCCTGCGCGCCATGAGCGACAACGCTGACGAGGACGGCCACGAGGTGCTGGTGGTGAAAAAGTTCAGCATTGCGGAATATGTAGCCACCGCCACCAAGATCGTGGCAGCAATGGTGGAAGCACTGTAAAAGGATGTGCCGCTTTTGCGGCAATGACCCCGCCCGTCAGGCAGCTGTACCTGACGGACGGGGTCGCTTTTTTTCATGCGCCGCAGCGCAGCCTTATAAGAACTGTTCCAGCTTTACCCGGCTATCCTCCTGAAACTCCTGCAGCCTTTGGGCAAGGCGCTTTGCACCGGGCGCGGCATTGGGGTAATCCTTCTGGGCCTTTACGCAGTCCACCACCCCCATGCCGCTGCCCTGTGTGAGCATCTCGGCCAGATTGCGGGTGGACTTGTCCGTGAGGGTCTTCATACTGATGCCCATTTTCGTGTTCAGCTTTGCCATGGCGCTCTGCCCCTGCGCGGTGCCGCCGCAGGCCTCGATGGCGGTGTGCGCTTCCTGATTGAGCTGGTGGTACACATTGCGCTGGCGCAGCAGCTCGGCCTTGAACTGCACATCGTCGGTCATCGGCACGATCTGTTCCAAGGTGTTCTTGCCCATCTCGGTATTCTGCACCACGGCTTCCAGCAGGTTCAGGTTGTCGTTTTTCTGGTTTTCCATACAAAAAATCCCCCTTCTGGCCTTAGTCTGCGCCAAAAGGGGGATTTTATACACTGGTTTTATTCTGCACGCATCTGATCGCCGCCGGCGTTCTGTGCCTCCCGCAGGCGTGCGTCGCACAGCTCATACAATGCCTGCCAGTTCTTTGCAGGGACATCCTCAAGGCTCGCCACGCCGCAGCTCAGGGTAAAGGGCACCCGGCGCATCATGCCGGTGGTGGTGATACACTCCCGGGGCATCTGCCGATACAGGTTCTGCATTTCCTCTGCCAGCTGCTTGCCGTCGGCGTCCAGACAGCCCACCGCAAAGATGCTGCCGGTCAGGCGGCAGACCACGCGGGCCGCAGGGGTATCAAAGCTCTTTTTCCACTGGTTGCCCACAAAGCAGTGCAGCTGGTCCATCACAGGCTGGCCGTAGGTATCCCGCAGCTTCTGGCCGTTGTCGATGCTCACCAGCGCCACAGCCGCCTTGCGGCCCTGCGCTGCACACTGTTCCAGCTTTTGGGCAAACACCGTTTCCAGATAGCGGCGGTTGTACACACCGGTAAGGAAATCGTGGCTCATATCCTCGCGGCACAGCTCCCGCTCCCGGGGTGTCATGCGCTCTTCCGGCAGCACATTGCCTGCCAGCGGTGCGCACATTTCCAGCTCCCAGCATTTGCCGTCCGCTTCCACTCTGCGGTGCAGCACACAGTCCACACGGCCATTGCGCAGCTCGTAGTCCACCCGCAGGCCATCGTCCTGCCAGCCGTCACAAAGCGGTGCTTCGGTCAGGGTCACTGCCTCAAATACGGCCTGCGCTGAGCGCGCAAGTTCCCGTAGATCCTGCTCGGTACATTCTTTCTTCATGTAATTTTCCCCATCATCTGCGCACGCGGCGCTCCCGTATCCCGCGTGCAGTCACCTGTTCCCCATACGTTCAGGAACCATCTGCCGCATTATGCATCTCGCGCCCGCCCTGTTTCCGGAAATGCCGGGAACGCATCAGGCAAAGAAAAATGGCATAATGCCGCTTTAGCAACATTATACCATTCAGCTTCCGATTTTACCAGCAAAACGCACAATTTTCTGCCGGAGTTTTTATATTTTCGTCAAATTGCTAAGCTCCCGCCGCTCTGTGCCTTCTGTTTATACGCGGCAGTACACACTGCACTCGTCGTGGATGGTCTTGGCCAGTGCCTTGGCGGCAAAGCCGTCAGCGGCGCGCCATGCCCAGTTTCCGCCCAGCTTGCCGGGGGTATTCAGGTGTGCTTCCGCACCCAGACCCAGCCAGTCGTACATGGGGATGATGGCCCGGTCAGCCACCGACCCCAGCGCTGCGCGCAGCAGAGCGATGCGGACATCATCGGTCCGGATGGCCGCCAGCTCCTTTACGGTGGGCTTTACGCCGGTCAGGTGCAGATAAGCGGCAGCGGCAGCCTTTTCCTTTTCGGAAGCGCCGTTCTCCCACCAGTCGGTCAGGGTGGTGTTATCGTGGGTGCCGGGATACACTACGCTGTTCTTGACGTGGTTGTGGGGCAGATACTCGCTGTCCCCGCCGCCAAAGGCGAACTGCAGCACCTTCATGCCCGGGAAGGTGCTGTCGGCCAGCAGCTTTCGCACGCTGGGGAACAGTTCACCCAGATCCTCGGCAATGATGGGCAGCTTGCCAAGGGCAGCTTCCAGCGCATCGAACAGCTCCATGCCGGGGCCGTTCTCCCACTTGCCGGTGCGGGCGGTGGTGCTGTCCGCCGGGATGGCCCAATAGGTATCGAAGCCGCGGAAGTGGTCGATGCGCAGCAGGTCGTAGATGCCCAGTGCGTGGCGCACCCGGCGCACCCACCACGCGTAGCCGGTCTTTTTGTGGTAGGCCCAGTTGTACAGCGGGTTGCCCCACAGCTGACCGTCAGCAGAGAAGTAATCCGGCGGGCAGCCCGCCACACGGGCAAAGCCGCCGTCGGCATCCAGCTCAAACAGCGCGCCGCCCACCCATGCATCCACCGAGTCGGCAGAGACGTAGATGGGGATGTCGCCCAAAATCTGCACGTCCTTTTTGTTGGCATAGGCCTTCACCGCCTGCCACTGGGCCGCAAACTTGTACTGCACGAACTTCCAGAACCCGATCTCTTCCTCGTTTTCGGCGGCAAAGGCAGCAAGGGCCTTCTTGTCGCGCAGGCGGTAGGGCTTGTCCCACTCCACCCAGTTCTTCATGCCGTTGGCCACTTTCAGGGCCATGTACAGGGCGTAGTCGTCCAGCCATTCCTCATTGGCGAGAGTAAAGGCATAATAATCATCCGGGAAGTAATAGCTGCAGCCGTGCAGCCCTGCGCACTGCTTGCGCCATGCGGCGTAGGCGGTGCGCAGGACTTTAAAGCGGCTCACATACAAAGTGCCGTAGTCCACCTCTTTGGGGTCTGTGCCCCATTTTTCGGCCTTGAGCTGGGCGGCGGTGAGCAGGCCTTCTTCCTTCAAAGCGTCGAGGTCGATAAAATAGGGGTTGCCCGCAAAGGCCGAGCAGCTCTGATAGGGGCTGTCACCGTAGCCGGTGGGACTGAGCGGCAGGATCTGCCAGATCTTCTGGCCCGCTTGTGCCAGAAAATCCACAAACTTGAATGCTTCCTTGCCAAAGCAGCCAATACCGTAAGGGCCGGGCAGGCTGGACACCGGCATCAGGATTCCACTTTCACGCATGCTATTACCTTCCTCATTTTTAACATTTTATGGGAATATCGTTGTTTCTTATCATAACATATCCGCAGACTATTTTCCACAGGCAAAAAACGTGGTATACTTATTTTTAAACTGGGTGTGTATCCCTTTTTCGATTTTAAATAGCCTCCGCTTTCGCTCTGGCTATGTTCAGCGGAATCCAGATTTTTTATTTCGCTTTTGTTGTTGGCCTTTACGGCCCCTTGCGTGAAAAAGCAGAATTGGAACGACCGCAGTCGTTGCCAAT
>NZ_JBBMEP010000023.1:0-38620 GCF_040096475.1 Faecalibacterium faecis
CCTTACAAGTTTTTCGATATTGTTCAATTTTCAAGGTCCTGTAGCGCCTCAGCCTTGCGGCTGACGACCTGTTTATTGTACCACCGAAGTGGTTTTTTGTCAAGCCTTATTTTTTAGAAGCTTTTGAACTTTCTGAACTTAGACACTCAAGAAGTTTCTCAGAACAAACTGGAACTTTTCAGCGTCTATTGGTTCTTTTCAAGGGCTTCCTGCTGAGGCTTCGGAAGTCATTCTTTTGCCTCAGCGCTTGGCGCTCAAGTATAATACCACACCCCCGCCTCCTTGTCAATACTTTTTGACAGATTTTTTCCATTTTCTTTGCAGAATAAAGAATCCCCCTGTTTTTCACCCGTTACAGGACGTGCCTTTTTTCTTGACAAGACAGTGCACAGAACGTATTATGGAGTCATCCCCGTATCCTGTATAAGGTAGCTATACTTATTACATAAAGGAGAAGCGCCATGTCCTGTGTCAACATCCGCGGCTGCTGCATCGGCGAGGGCCGCCCCAAAGTTATTATTCCTATTGTAGAGCCCACGGAAACCGCCGTTCTGGAAAAGGCCGCCGAATTTTCCACATTGCGCGCCGATTGTGTGGAATGGCGCATCGATTGCTTTAAAGGTGCAAAAAGCCTTCCGGCCATCGTGCACTGCGCCGCAAAGCTTCGCGTTGCCTTAAAGGATCAGCTGCTTCTTTTCACCTTCCGCACAAAATCCGAAGGCGGTAAAGTCGCTCTGGCCCACGAAGAGTATCTTCATTTTATCCGCACCGTTCTTGCCACCGACTGCGCCGATCTGATCGACATTGAATTTTTCACTGCAGGCGCAGAGCTTCCCGCGCTGATCGAAGAAGCCCACACCGCCGGGGCTGCAGTGGTGTGTTCCAGCCACGACTTCCATAAAACGCCGCCGCGCGCCGAACTGGTGAGCCGCATGGTTGCCATGCAGCGAGCCGGTGCCGACCTGCCCAAGCTGGCTGTGATGCCCCAGAGCCGCACCGACGTGCTGGAGCTTCTGGCTGCCACCGCTGAAATGGCCGACCGGCATCCGGAGACTCCCATCATTACCATGAGCATGGGAGCTCTGGGCGCGGTGAGCCGCCTTTCCGGCGAAGCCCTTGGCTCCGCCATGACCTTTGCCAATCCCGGGCAGGCCAGTGCACCGGGGCAGGTATCGTTGGAGGTCGTAAACGAAGTATTGGATGCACTGCATTTATAAATCCCGAAAGGAGCTTTTATGAAAAAGAAGTATTCTGCTCTCCCAGAACTTCTTTTGCGAAGTATTTTTTACACGCTTATCAATTATGTGCTTCTCAGCATGGTGCTGTCTTTTCGGCTTCATTGGAGCTCCATTCTGTTTTCTGCTGCCATGCTGTGGTTTGCTTTGGATTATTCAAAGACCATCCAGCAGTTGACCGGCAAACGGCTTCTCGCAGACCTTTTATGGCTTGGCTGCATTCTCATCAGCACATTTATTGCATTCTTTGTCGGGTACATTCAAGGCTCGTTCGCATCATTTTAACGAAAAAGACCGGAGCTGTAGGTCGCACTTACAGTTCCGGTCTTTCTTTTTATGTCACAAAGAGATGATTATGCCAGCTTGGCTTCCAGACGGGTGCGGATGGCCTTGATAAAGCCCTCGCTGTCCACAGCGGTGGGGGTGATGCCCTCAGCCAGACCGCACAGGTCTTTCGTCATGATGCCGTCGTTCAGGGTCTGCAGGCTGGCGGCTTCCAGTGCCTCGCCAAACTTCACCAGCTCCGGCAGGCCGTCCAGTTCACCGCGCTTCTTGAACGCGCCAGACCACGCAAAGATGGTAGCCATGGGGTTAGTGGAGGTTTTTTCGCCCTTCAGGTACTTATAGTAATGGCGGGTGACAGTTCCGTGGGCGGCCTCGAACTCGTATTTGCCGTCCGGGCTGACCAGCACGCTGGTCATCATTGCCAGAGAGCCAAAGGCGGTGGAGACCATATCGCTCATCACGTCACCGTCGTAGTTCTTGCAGGCCCAGACAAAGCCGCCCTCGCTGCGAATGACGCGGGCAACGATATCGTCAATGAGGCTGTAGAAGTAGGTGATGCCTGCGGCCTCGAACTTTGCCTTATACTCGGTGTCGTACACCTCCTGGAAGATATCCTTGAAGGTGTGGTCGTACTTCTTGGAGATGGTATCCTTTGCGCCGAACCACAGGTCCTGCTTCACATCCAGTGCGTAGTTGAAGCAGCTGCGGGCAAAGCTGCGTATGGAATCATCCTTGTTGTACTGGCCCTGCAGAACGCCAGCGCCCTCAAAATCAAAGACGGTGGCGCGCTGCTCAGAGCCATCGGCACCGGTGAACACCAGTTCAGCCTTGCCTGCACCCGGGATGCGGAACTCAGTGCACTTGTACACATCGCCGTAGGCGTGGCGGGCAATGGTGATGGGCTTTTTCCAGTTCTTGACCACCGGCTTGATGCTGTCGATCATGATGGGTGCGCGGAACACGGTGCCGTCCAGCACCGCGCGGATGGTGCCGTTGGGGCTTTTCCACATCTCATGCAGCTTGTACTCGTCCATGCGCTGGGCATTGGGGGTGATGGTGGCGCACTTGACCGAAACGCCGTACTTCTTGTTGGCAAGGGCGGCATCCATGGTCACCTTGTCGGCGGTAGCGTCGCGGTTGGGCAGGCCCAGATCGTAATATTCGGTCTTGAGGTCCACAAACGGAAGGATCAGTTCGTCCTTGATCATCTTCCACAGAATGCGGGTCATTTCGTCGCCGTCCATCTCGACGAGGGGCGTGGTCATTTTGATCTTTTCCATAGCAGGGTTCCCTTTCCTCTCTTTGGATCGTTTCTCCAGCCGCGCTGCACTGCCAGATGCCGCGCGGGCAGTTCGGCAGAATGTTTATTTGCGGTAAGCGGCTGCCAGCTTTTCAAGGGCCGGCAGGCTGCGCTTGACCTTTTCGGTATCGATGCAGTAGGCAAGGCGCACATAGCCCTTGACACCGAAGCTGTCGCTGGGCACCAGCAGCAGGTCAAACTCCCGGGCCTTCATGCAGAAAGCGTTGGCATCCTCTTCCAGAGCCTTGGGGAAGATGTAGAAGGTACCGCCGGGGCGCTCCACCTCAAAGCCCAGCGCGGTGAGCTTATCGTACAGCAGGTTCATGTTGGTCTCATACACACTCAGATCACTGGTCACATTCTGACAGCGGCTTACGGCCCGCTGGATGATGCTGGGCGGGCAGTTGTGGCCGGTGAAGCGGGAGATCTGGGCCATCATGTCCACCAGCACATCCTCACCCTCACAGCCCGGACGCACCGCCACATAGCCAAGGCGCTCGCCGGGCAGGCTCAGGCTCTTGGAATAGGAGAAGCAGGTGAGAGTGTGGGGGTAGAACGCCGCCGGGTAGGGCACCTTTTTGCCGTCGAATGCGATATCCCGGTAGGGCTCATCGCTGACGAGGAAGATGTTGTGGCCAAAAGCCTTGCTCTTCTCGGTCAGGATCTCTGCCATGCGGGTGAGCGTCCCGGCAGAGTAGACCACGCCGGTGGGGTTGTTGGGGGTGTTGATGAGCACACAGGTGGTCTTTTCGCCGATCATCTGCTCGAATGCGTCCAGATTGGGCTGGAAGGTCGGTGCCTGCGGCGGCACCACCTTGAGGACTGCCCCGGTGCCCGCCACATAGGGGCCGTACTCCGGGAAGTAGGGCGCAAAGGTGAGCACCTCGTCGCCGGGCTGCGTGACCGCACGGATGGCATGGGCAATGGCACCCGCCGCACCGGTGGTGGGGAAGATGTGCTTCTGCTCATAGGGCAGGCCAAAGGTCTTTGTTAGGTGCGCTGCCACATCGGTGCGGAAGCCCGGGTCACCCTGACTGGGGCAGTAGCCGTGCAGGTTTACCGGTTCTTCGTTGGTCAGCAGATCCTGCATGGCGGCAGTGAACTCCTGCGGGCAGGGCACGCTGGGGTTGCCCAGCGAGTAATCGAACACGTTCTCATATCCGATCTCTGCAGCACGCTGCTTGCCGTACATAAAGGTCTCGCGGATGACGCTCTTATTGCCGAGCATCGCGCGATAAGTCTCGTTCAGCATAATACTTTCCCCCGAGAGTTTATTTGTGGGCAGCCGTATAGCTCTGCTCCACCTTGATGATGCAGCTGTAGGCTGTATCCTGTTCCTTGATGAACTGTTCCAGCTGTTCCAGCAGCTCTACCTTATCCCCTGCATAGCCTGCCGGCAGCACCAGATCGAACAGCACGTTGGTGTGGGTCCTGCCCGGCACGATGCGCAGATCGTGCAGCGAAAGGGCCGGGTCGAGCTGGCGCAGCTTTTCGGCCAGGCGGGCGCGCAGCACGCCCACGGCAGCATCCGAGGTAACAATGGGGTCGTAGTGGATGGTAACCAAAAGCCGGTCATTCTTTAGAAAATCCCGTTCAATGTTGTCGATCAGGTCGTGTGCCTCCAGCGGGTCCTGCTCGGCAGGCAGTTCCACATGCAGGGAGGCGAACTGGTGTCCCGGGCCGTAGTCGTGCACCATCAAATCGTGCATTCCCAGCACGCCGGGATAAGAGAGCACCTTCTGCTCGATGTGGTCCACCAGATCCTCGCTGGGGCTTTCGCCCAGCAGCGGGCTGAGCGTATCCATCACAAGGCCCCAGCCAGAGATCAGGATGAACGCCGCCACGCCTACACCCATCAGGCCATCCAGCACATCCCAGCCGGTCACGCGGCACAGCACCGCTGCAATAAGCACCGCGCTGGTGCTCAGCACATCGTTGCGGCTGTCCGCAGCAGTGGCAATGAGGGTCTCGGAGCCGATGATACGCCCGATGGTGCGGTTGAAGCCGCTCATCCACAGCTTGACGAGGATGGATGCGATCAGCACGGCCACCGTGAGCCAGCTGAACATCACCGGGGTGGGGTGCAGCACCTTGACCACAGATTCCTTCAGCAGTGAAAAGCCGATGCCGAGAATGGTCACGCTGACTACCAGCCCCGCCAGATATTCATACCGGGCATGGCCGAAGGGATGCTCTGCGTCCGGGGCCTTGCCGGCCAGCTTGAAGCCCACCAGACTGACCACGTTGGACGAGGCATCCGACAGGTTGTTCAGGGCATCTGCCATGATGGCAATGGAGCCGAACAGAGTGCCTACGGTCAGCTTGCCCAGACACAGCAGCAGGTTGCATGCCACGCCCACCCAGCAGGCAAGGTTGCCGTAGGCGGCACGCACCTTAGGGTCCTGCGCATGGTCGGGCTGGCGGATGAAAAGACGAATCAAAAACTGAGTCATAACGGTCCTCCATGGGCAGCGCTGGACACCTGCATACCCTGTCATCGCTTATAGTATAGCATTTCGCTTTATCGTTTTAAAGTATTTTCCGAAAACTTTTGCCCGGTATAGAAAGACCCCGGCAGAGCGGGATGCCCTGCCGGGGAGCTTTATGGGAACGGTAAACCGGGATTCTCGGATGAATTACTTCTCAGAAGGCTTGCTCAGGTCCACGCTGCGGATGATCTTGCGCACCGGCAGGATGCTCTTGGCATTCATGGACAGCTCGTCCACGCCCATGCGCAGGAAGGTCTCGGTCAGGGCGGTGTCGGCACCCAGCTCACCGCAGATGCCCACCCAGATGCCGTGGCGGTGGCCCGCCTCAATGGTCATCTTGATGGCGCGCAGCACAGCGGGATGGTGCGGATTGAAGAACGGCTCCAGCTTTGCATTCTGGCGGTCCAGCGCACAGGTGTACTGGGTCAGGTCGTTGGTGCCGATGGAGAAGAAGTCGCACTCGGCAGCCAGCTCGTCCGCGATCAGCACAGCGGCGGGGGTCTCGATCATGGTGCCTACCTCGATGTTCTGGCCCATCTTCACGCCCTCGGCGGTCAGCTCTGCACGGCACTCTTCCAGAACAGCCTTGGCATCCTGCAGCTCCCGCAGGCTGGTGATCATGGGGAACATGATGCTCATGTTGCCGTAGGCAGAAGCACGCAGCAGAGCGCGCAGCTGGGTCTTGAAGAAGTCCCTGCGGGTCAGGCAGATGCGGATGGCGCGGTAGCCCAGAGCGGGGTTCTCCTCGTGATCCAGCTTCATGTAATCGACGGTCTTATCGGCACCGATGTCGCAGGTACGGACGACCACCTTGCGGGGAGCCAGACTCTCCACCACCTGCTTGTAGGCCTCGAACTGGTAGTCCTCGGTGGGGAAGTCCTTGCAGTTCAGATAGACGAACTCGGTGCGGAACAGGCCTACGCCGCCGGCATCGTTCTGCTGCACAGCACCCACATCGCTCATGCCGCCGATGTTGGCAAAGACATTGATGGTCTTGCCGTCCAACGTGGTGTTGGGCTTGCCCTTCAGCTCCTGCAGCAGGGCCTGCTTCTTCTGATCTTCCTGCTGGCGCTTCTTCAGGCTCTTGAGCAGGTCGGGGGTGGGTTCAACGTAAACGCAGGCGTTGTAGCCATCGATGACCGCCATCTTGCCGTCCCAGTCGTCCTGAATATCCTTGCACTGGATCAGGGCAGGGATGTTCATGCTGCGGGCCAGAATGGCGGTGTGGCTGTTGGAGCTGCCCTCACGGGTGATAAAGCCAAGCAGCAGGCTCTTATCCATGCGGACGGTCTCAGACGGGGCCAGATCCTCCGCGACCAGAATGCTGGGCTCGGTGCCCTGCAGGCTGGCGTTGTCCACCCCCTGCAGGATGTCCAGAATGGCCTGTGCGATATCGATGACATCTGCACTGCGGGCCTGCAGATACGGGTCATCCATGGCGGCGAACACCGCAGCCTGATTGTTGCCTGCCGTCTTGACGGCGTACTCGGCACACTTTTTCTGGCCGTTGATGATCTCCTTGATGGCATCCACAAAGTCGTCGTCTTCCAACATCATGGCGTGGATGTTGAACACCTCGGCGATGTCCTCGCCAGCCTCTGCCAGTGCCTTTTCATACAGCGCAGTCTGCTGCTCAATGGCCTTCTGCTGCGCTTCTTCAAAACGCGCCACTTCCGCTGCGGTATCCGCTACCTCTGCGGCAGAAATGGCAGTATCCTTTTTCTTGTAGATCTTGAGCTTGCCGATGGCGATGCCATTCAGGACGCTCTTACCGGTGCCTACCTGCATTGCACACTACTCCTTCTTCATCTGTGCCGGGGCCGCACTGCTCCGACAGTCCAAAAAAAGCCCCCGCAGCTCACCCGCGAGGGCCTTCCTCATCTTAACTGCGGAATCAGACGTTCTCGGTCAGGAACTTCTGGATGGCTGCTGCAGCAGCTTCCTCGTCGTCGCCCTCGACCTTGACGGTAACGGTCTCACCCTGCTTGACGCCCATGCCCATCAGAGCCATCAGCTTGCGCATATCGCAGCTCTTGCCGTCCTTTTCCAGGGTAGCGCTGCTGGCAAAGCCCTTGACGGTCTTGACGAGCAGGCCGGCGGGACGAGCGTGGATGCCGCATGCATCCTTAACGGTATACTGGAATTCCTTCATAATCATTTTCTCCTTACTTGATCCCGTGCGGCGCTTCTGCACTTGCACCAGACGCGGCCGAGCCGCGGCACGGTTGATACATCTATTATAAACCCTTGCCGGTAATTTTTCACCATTTCATATTGCTAATTTTTTATGCAAAATTTTGGTACAATTGAACATACAAATGTGACAAAAATGCACGCATTTCACTTTTTCTTCTGCTTGTGCGCAAATTTTAGGCAAATTGCGACCTGGTTTTGCATCAAAACCCGAAGCTGTTCCCGGTCGTTTCCGGCTTTGGCAGGTCGTTCCGGTGCTTATTCCACCGGATATCCCTCGGCATCCAGCGGCAGTTCCGTATAAGGCACAGCCTGCGGCACGGCATCCGGCTCACCGGAGGTCTGCTGGGCGGTCAATTCCTCGTCATGGCGTTCGCCCCAATCGCCGCTGTAGTCCTCGCCGGAGGTCTGCTGTGCCGGTTCGCTGCCGGTCAGCTCTTCGTCGTGGCGCTCACCCCAGTCGCCCTCGTAGTCCTCGCCGGAAGTCTGCTTTGCCTCAGCTTCCGCCATGGCGGCCTGCATGTCTTTCAGGCCCACCACAACGCCGGAGGGCCGTTCCAGCAGGTAAGCTCCCACGGCCTTTTTGCGGTACACCAACAGCACGCCGTAGCGGCTGGTCTCGCCACTGCTTGCCGCCGGGATCAGCGCCGTCCATTTTTCCACGGTCTTGCCCTTGTAGCGTGCAAGGTCCATGCCGCTCTGCTGCACCACCCCGTTGAAGGCCGAAAAGCTGTCATCCCACTTGCGGGGGATCTTGACCTTGTCTGCCGTGATGGATGCGCCGTCCACATCCAGACCGTAGCCGGTGAACCATGTCTGGATGTCCTGTGCACTCTCAATTTTGTTCACCGCCGCCGAGACCGCAACGGTGCGGTTGCTGATGAACCGGCCCAGCAGAGCACTGCCCACCACCAGTGCGCAGCACATGGCACCCAGACCCAGTTTTTTCAGGCTCGTTTTGCTTAACGTGACTACAAACATATCCCCATGCCTCCCCAGCCTGTTTATTGCTCTGAGAATAATTTATTCAGAGTTCGGGCAGGTTATGACGATTTAAAATGCCCGCCGTATGATTCTTCCCGTGCAGAGCGCGGCCGTGTGGGGCAGGCCGGATGGCTTTTACAAAATTCTTCTCCGCCGGGTACGTTCTCTTTTGCGTGCCAAAAGAGAACCAGAAAAGCACCCGCTACTTTCGAGGCGCGGGAGGCACGAATTAAGGGCTGCTCGCCCTTAATAATCCCAAAGCAGTTGGGCTCCATACAAAAAATCCAAGTCGCTCCGCTAAAGGATTTTTTGTGTTGCGCCGATTTGAAGTCGCTTGCGCGACGAAACGTAATGGCAACAGCATGTTTTCATGCTGACGTGAATGCTCCCGCAGGGAGCCAGCATCAGCAAATGCCGTTTGCCGTTACGACCCTCCCTGTGAAAAAGCAACTCCGAAACGGCCGCAGCCGTTTCGGAGTTGCAAATAAAAATACTATTTCCGCTATTTATGCTCAGAGCGAAGCGGAGAGCATTCCAAATCGTCTCTCCCGCTTTAATGCGCCTTCACAAAATCCTCCGGCGAGACTTCGCCGTTCTGGCGGAGCACCTGTTTCAGCACCTGCATCACGCCGTATTCCCGGTGGGACGGTGCCAGAAACGGCACCTGCGCCCGCAGCGGTCCGCTGCCGTTCTCCATCAAAAAGCCGTACTTCGCGGTGGTGAGCATCTCGGCATCGTTGTAGGTGTCACCAAAGGCCATCATGCTGTCGGCCGGAATGCCCAGCAGTGCACCCACCTTTGCCAGTGCTGCACCCTTGTGCACACCTGGGTTCATCACGTCCACCCAGTTTCTGCCTGCCACTGCCACCGAGAATGCACCGCCATTTCCGGTGTGGAATGCGCCGTAGATCCGGTCGAAGGCTTTCTGCGAGTCGTCGTTGGGCAGATAGACGGTAAACTTATCCGCCGCCGCTTCCACCGCAGTCAGGTCATCCACGTATTCCACCCGGGTATAAAAAATCTTGAAAACTTTATCGTATTTCTCGTCCTGCTTTTCCGCGTAGGCCGCCTGCAGTCCGCACAAAAGGCCCACGTCTCCGGCCTGCTTTGTGCTGCGGGCCAGCTGCCGCCAGCCCTCGGCAGGCATTTCGGACACAAACAGGTCTTTCCCCTTCCAGCGGGCAGCGCCGCCGTTGTCGCCAATGAGAATGATCTCCTCCAGCAGATCCGGGAACATCGTTTCCAGTGTGTACAGAGGCCGCCCGCTGGCTGCGGCAAACAAGATGCCCTGCCCGGCCAGTGCACGGATGGTCTCGGTAAACTTTGGCGGCAACTGGCTGTACTCGTCCAGAAGGGTCGCGTCCATGTCCGATGCGATCAGGCGAATGCGGTCCATTGCAGTTTCCTCACTTATCCGATGTAGCTGATGTTCACGTCCATATCGCCCTTATAGCCGGGCAGGCGTGCCGTGCAGGTGCCCTGCCACAGGGCGCAGTCGATGGGGCTGCTGGCAACACCATAATGCGCGTTCCAGATGGTATATTTTTTCAGGCTGTTCAGATTGACACGCTTGCGGTACCACAGGGTAGAGGCATACACACCGGGTTTATAGCCCTGTGCCTTGACCTCCTCACAGAAGGCGATGGCGCACTTGGTGCGGTCCTCCATACCCAGACCGTCGGCGCGGCCGGAACCATTGGAAGCGCCGGATGCTTCGGTGTCAAAGAAGATGGGGTAATCCAGCTTGCGTCCGTTCAGTACGTAGGCGCAGGCAAAGGCTTCCTCCTTGGCTTCCTCCTCGGTGGTGGCCTGACTGAAGAAATACACGCCCACCTTCAGGCCCGCATTCTTCACATTGGTGAAATGCTCCTCGAACATGGGGTCCAGCACCAACGTGCCGGAAGCACCATAGCCGCGGTAGCCGATGCGGACGATCACAAAGCTCACGCCTGCCTTTTTGATCTGGTTCCAGTCGATGTTCTTCTGATACTTGGAAACATCCACACCGAAGGTCTTGCCATTTTCCAGCACACCGTCCGCATTGAAGTAATAGAGTTTATTGTCGATGCACTGGATGCCGGTCACCGGCTTGTTGGTGGTCTGGCTGTAGTAGTAGGTCTTGCCGCCGGAGGTGCGCCAGCCGGAATAGACCGGCTCCGTATCGCTCTTGCCCAGCCAGCCGAACAGGAAATTGAGCAGCCAGCTGAAAAATCCGTTCTCATCGCTCAGGTCGATGCACTGGGCCTCGGCGGCATCCATGGCACCGGCATCCAGTGCGGCACGGATCTCTTCCGGTGTCAGCACCACGCTGTTTTCCGGCGTGTGCTGGTTCGTGCTGTTCTCCTCCGCTTCGGTGGCCTGTACAGGCGGCGCTTCCGGGTCCTGTGCAGCAAGCTCCGGGGTCTCCGTCTGCAGGGTGGGCATTGCCGTTTCCTGCTGTGCAGAAACAGTCTCGGTCACTGCCGCGGTACTTTCTTCCGGCTGTGCAGCCAGTGCCAGCGGTGCGCCCATTGAAAAGGTCATTGCCAATGCCAGAACTGCCGCTGCACACCGCGTTTTGCCGCGGGTGCTGCGGGCAGTCAGTTTATTCCAGAACGTTTTTTTCATGCTGTGCTCCATACCTCATGTATTTTTATCGGGATGCCGCCCTTCGCAAAAAGGGCAGCGTTTCATCTTCTCAATACTCTTTCAGTATACACCCGCGGGCAAGCCCCCGTCAATTGCCGCACACTGCAAAGCGCAGCTCCGAAAAGCTGCCGCCCCGGTATCAGAAAATGCTCCAAAATAGATACGTCTCAGCCCGCAAAAACATTGCACAAAGCCAAAAATTGCAGATATTTCCAGCAAAATCAGCACTTTGTCTTGTTGTCTTGACATGTGTATGGTATTATACTTGACATGCAGTTTTTGCATTGAATCCACCATCTTGAAACAGAAAGGCAGTTTCTCATGTCAAATGTGAAAGATTTCTTAAAACGCAAGGATATCGTCATCACCCCGCAGCGCTATCTCATTGAAGCGCTGGGTGCCATGGCGCAGGGCCTGTTTGCCAGCCTGCTGATCGGCACCATCATCAAGACGCTGGGCCAGCAGACCGGCCTTGACGTGCTGGTAGACCTTGGCGGCTACGCCACGGCCATGAGCGGCCCGGCCATGGCCTGCGCCATTGGCTGGGCGCTGCACTGCCCGCCGCTGGTGCTGTTCAGCCTGATCACCGTAGGCTACTCGGCCAATGCTCTGGGCGGCGCAGGCGGCCCGCTGGCCGTGCTCATCATTGCCATCGTGGCTTCCGAACTGGGCAAGGCCGTGAGCAAGGAGACCCGCGTGGACATCCTCGTGACCCCGCTGGTGACCATTTTTTCCGGCGTGGGCCTTTCCATGCTGATCGCCGCACCCATTGGCGCTGCCGCAAGTCAGGTGGGCACCCTGATCATGTGGGCCACCGAACAGGCTCCGCTGGTCATGGGCATTCTGGTATCCGTCATTGTGGGTGTGGCGCTGACCCTGCCCATTTCCTCTGCCGCCATCTGCGCCGCGCTGGGTCTGACCGGCCTTGCCGGCGGTGCCGCCGTAGCAGGCTGCTGCGCCCAGATGATCGGCTTTGCCGTGATGAGCTACAAGGAGAACGGCGTGGGCGGTCTGGTCAGTCAGGGCCTTGGCACCAGCATGCTGCAGATGGGCAACATCGTCAAGAACCCCCGTATCTGGATCGCGCCTACACTGGCCAGTGCCATCACCGGCCCGCTGGCCACCTGTGTGTTCCACTTTGAGATGAACGGTGCCGCTGTCTCTTCCGGCATGGGCACCTGCGGTCTGGTGGGCCAGATCGGCGTGTACACCGGCTGGGTCAGCGACATTGCCGCCGGTACCAAAGCCGCCATCACCCCGATGGACTGGGCTGCCATGGTGCTGCTGTGCTTTGTTCTGCCCGCCGTGCTGAGTGTGATTTTCTGCGAGATCGAGCGCAAGCTGGGCTGGATCAAAGAGGGCGACCTGAAGCTGAACTGATTTTTAAGCGGAAAATTCTTTTTGCTTTTTGCTTTTTGATAGAGCAAATCCCGGCAGGCTGCGGTCTGCCGGGATTTGTCTTTTCACGGTTAAACACGTGACTACGCTCTGCACAAGAAGCGCTCAAACGATTCGTTTCCCGTCCAGCACTGCCTGCGTGAGGGTGTCGCCTTCATACACCAGCTTGAGGGAGAAATAAGGCCGTTCCTCATTCAGCAGCCGGAAGAAGATTTTGTCGCCCTCCCAGATGGGCAGTTCAGCCGCCTTATCCTTCGGCACCCATTCCAGCACGCCTTCCCTGCAGGCATCGCCCTGCACCATCTCGCCCGTCCATTCATCAGCGGTGTACAGGTGGATGAACTCGGTCATGTTGCCCCAAATAAAGGTCAGCAGACCCCGGGCGCGGAAGCGCTTCAGCGTCAGGCCGGTCTCCTCCTTCACTTCCCGCAGCAGACAGTCCTCCGGGCTTTCAAACCGCTCAAACTTTCCGCCCACGCCGATCCATTTGTCGTGGTTGTAGTCGTCCTGCTTTTTGATGCGGTGCAGCATCAGGTAGGCATCGTCCCGTTCCAGATAGCACAGCGTGGTGCTGAAAATGGGAAATTCGGGGTTCATGAAGGCTCCTAGATTCATTGCGTTCTCCTTCTGATCTTGTTTTTGTGGAAAATGCCGTTTTTCGCTGCGGCCCCTCCCGTGAAAAAACACCCCGGCAAAGCCCGCAGGCTTTGCCGGGGTGCAAACCAAAAATAACTTTTTCCTCTGAATATGCCAGAGCAACGCGGCGGCAATTTAAAATCATTGCCCCTTCCGGCTTGCTCTTCCCTTGCCCGCATTGTTCAGCTTGCGCACAAGGTCGTTCTGATGCTTGCGCTGGCTGGGCGTGGGCTGCGGGTCTTTGGCCTCCTCAGCGCGGCGGCCGCTCTGGGCAGTGTCCGGATCGATGCGTTCCAGCGTCCACTCCTGATTGCCGCCGGCCACAAAGTTCCAGATCTGGGCCTGTGCGCCGTTGGAGGTGTTCATACCCACAAGGTCGATGTATTTATCCGCCAGCACATTGCGGATGCGGGTGCGCCCGCTGCGGGTGGGCTCCAGCGCCCAGCACTGACTCAGCCCGCTGGTGCGGTCCCACTGGTGCAGCCATGTGCCCTCCACCACACCGCCAAGGGCCAGATCCATCATCTTGCCGGTAAAGCGGTTGCAGATGCGCCAGCGGCCCTCGCCTGCATCCACGAACTGCCACTGCTGCCACGGATGGCCTGCATAGCTCCACAGCTGGATGGCCGCGCCGTTCTCGGTGTTGAAGTTCTTTACTTCCAGTACCTTTCCATTGGGGGCTTTGATGATATAAAATTCATTTTCCAGAATGACTGCCTGTGATGCCTTTGCCATAGAGCACGACTCCTTTCCAGTTTGGTAGCCCTATTATAGCGTATTTGTCCTTTGGCAGCAAGAATGCTTTTCCATAATCTTTTTACGTTTTATTGTGCATTTTGACATGATTCCCGCAACGATAACGTTTACGCGCAACAAAACCGTCTCTGCAGGGAATTTCTTTACACTCCGGCCTGTCTTGTGATACAATAAAGGCACACGCTTTTAGGGAGGGATTTGGAATGACCAACGAAACCTTGGAAACCATTAAAAGCCGCCGCAGCTGCCGTGCCTATAAGCCGGAGCAGATCACCGACGAAGAGCTGAATGCCGTGCTGGAAGCCGGCACCTACGCTGCCAGCGCCATGGGCCGCCAGAGCGCAAAGATCGTGGTGGTGCAGGACGCTGCCACCCGCGCCCAGCTCACCCGCATGAACGCCGCTGTCATGGGCAAGGACACCGACCCTATGTACGGCGCTCCTACCATTCTGGTAGTGCTGGCCGATGCTCACGCCGCAAATGCCGTACCCGACGGCAGCCTTGTCATGGGCAACCTGATGCTGGCTGCAGCTTCGCTGGGGCTGGGCAGCTGCTGGATCAACCGCGCAAAGGAAGAGTTTGAAACAGAAGAGGGCAAGGCCCTGCTCCGGCAGTGGGGCATCGAGGGCGATTGGGTCGGCATCGGCCACTGCATTCTGGGCTACCCTGCTGCAGACCCCAAGCCCGCAGCACCCCGCAAGCCGGATTATATCGTAAAAGTGTAAGGAGAACTATGAAGCCTGATTACAAGCTGGTCGCCAAGGCCAAATATATCCACGCCACCGCCGACCTTGCCAGTGAACTCTGGCATGAGGTGTACAAGCGCTATTACCCCGCAAAGCAGCTGGACACCCTTGTGGAAGAGCTGCAGAGCGCCGATGCCATTGAGGAGGACATCGACAACGATGTGAACTACTTCCTCGTGGTTCTGGGCGGCAAGACTATCGGCTACTTTGCGTGGAAGATGGAGAACACCGCCCTGCATCTGATGCACCTGTACCTCAGGCCCGAATACCGCGGCAAGGCACTGGGCCGGGACATCGTGCTCTCCTGCGAGCGGCTGGCCCGCGGCGAGGGCAAGGGCCGTGTGTGGTGCACCGTGCACGCCAAGGCCCTGCCGGTGCAGCAGTTCTTCAAGGCCCTGCGCTACCGCAATTTAAAGCCCGCCGAGCAGGAAAACGGCACCGTCCCCCGGGACGAAGTGGTATTTGAGCACACGCTGGGCTAAAAAGCCGCAAATGCTATTGAAATTTCTCCCCGTTTGTACTACACTGGTGTAGTGTAATAAAGTGTCTGCCTGTGGGCGGCATCTGCAAAAAAGGAGAACAACATGGCAAAAGATCATCCTACCGGCCAGTCCGGTCTGTATCAGGCATTTTTGCAGCTCAAGACCCCGGAACAGTGCTACCGTTTTTTACAGGATGTGTGCAGCTATTCCGAGCTGAGCGCAATGGAGCAGCGCTACAACATTGCCGAAATGCTGGTGGACAAGCGCATCTACACCGAGATCATGGATAAGACCGGTGCATCCAGCGCCATCATCAGCCGGGTAAGCCGGGTGCTGAGTGCCAACGACAGCGTATTGCGCGCCTTGCTGGAAGCGGAAAAAGCTGCCGACGATCAAAACTGAACTTCCACACAAACCATGCCGCGTGCCGCCCGTGCGGTATGCGGCTTTTATCATTCAACCGGGAAGGCAGAAGTCCCCACGCCAGCGGGGTACTTCTATCGTTTTTCCTCATGCGGCGCAGATGCGCCGTCTTCATCAGAGATCAGGGAGGTTTGATTTTTATGAGCAAAGCTGTTGTATTTTTTGCCGAGGGCACCGAGGAATGTGAAGCCCTGCTGGTGGTCGATCTGCTGCGCCGCGCCAAGGTGGAGGTGACCGTGGCCAGCGCATCCGGCAGCCGCGAGATCGTGAGCAGCCACAAGGTGCATATCACCGCCGACGCACTGGCCGAAGAGGTGGATTATTCGGATGTGGACATGGTGGTGCTGCCCGGCGGCATCCCCGGCACCCCGAACCTTGCCGCCAACAAGACCGTTACCGACACCTGCGTTTCCTTTGCAAAGAGCGGCAAAAAGGTAGCTGCCATCTGCGCAGCACCCAGCGTGCTGGCATCTCTCGGCCTGCTGGAGGGCAGAAAAGCCACGGCGCACGCCGGTTTCCAAGACAAATTGGCCGGTGCCGAGGTGCTGGATACCGAAGTGGTAGTGGACGGCAATATCACCACCAGCTACGGTCTGGGCGGTGCCATCCCCTTTGCGCTGGAGCTGGTGCGCCAGCTGGCCGGGCAGGCTGAGGCCGACCGCATCCAGAACGCCATCGCCTACCGCCACTGAGGGAGGAAACTGAAATGCGTTTTGTTACCTGCCGCCTGCCGGACGGCGTAGAAGATCCGGCCATTCTTTCGCCGGATGGCACACAGATCTGGCCGCTGAGCTGGCTGGGCCTTTCCTATGAAACCTTGTCCGATGCCATCCCCTTTCTGACCCCGCAGGTGCGGGCCGGCCTGCAGCTTGCCATTGCGGGCATCCCAGCCCTGCCCGTGGATGCCGTGCAGCTGCAAAGCCCTATTCCCTGCCCGGCGCAGGATGTGGTGTGCCTTGGCATCAACTACATGGCCCACTCGGACGAAGCGGAGAAATACTCTGCCGATGCCTTTGCAACCAAACATCAGGATGCCATTTATTTTTCCAAGCGCGTTTCCCGCGCTGTGCCGGACGGCGGCTTTATTGAAGCTCACACTGACCTTGTGCAGAAGCTGGACTACGAATGCGAACTGGCTGTGGTTCTGGGCAAAGATGCCAGGGATGTGCCCGCCGGGCAGACAAAAGACTATGTGTTCGGCTACACCATCCTGAACGACGTTTCCGCCCGCGATGTGCAGACCGCCCACAAGCAGTGGTATTTCGGCAAAAGTCTGGACGGCTTCACGCCCATCGGCCCCTGCATCGTTACCGCAGACGAATTCGACACCTACCCGCCCAAGCTCGGCATCCGAAGCTTCGTCAACAGCGAAAAGCGGCAGGACTCCAACACCGGCCTGCAGATCTTTGATATCGACCACGTGATTCACGAGCTTTCGCAGGGCATGACCCTGAAGGCCGGCACCATCATCGCCACCGGCACCCCGGCAGGCGTGGGCATGGGCATGGACCCGCCGCAGTTCCTGAAGCCCGGCGACACGGTGCGCTGTGAGATCGACGGCATTGGCAGCCTGACCAACACCGTGCGGTGAGCACTGGCATTTGTGCCAAATATCCACTGCGTTTTCCGTCTGTTTGCATGAAAATCCGCAGCGGCACTGCTCTTTTGCGGGTAGGTGTGGTATACTGGAACACGCGAAATACTGCGGCCGCTGGCCGTCAAAAAGAGGTAAATGAAACATGAAAGAATACGCATTCGGCATCGATCTGGGCGGCACCACCGCCAAGATCGGCCTGTTCAAGACCACCGGCGAACTGCTGGAAAAGTGGGAAGTTCCCACCGACACCTCCAACGCCGGTGAGCACATTCTGAAAAATCTGGCCGCTGCCGTGCAGGGCAAAATGCAGGAAAAAGGCCTTGCCGCTGAGCAGGTAGAGGGCGTGGGCGTGGGCGTGCCCGGCCCTGTGTTGGACAGCCGCATCGTGCCCATCATCTGTGCAAACCTCGGCGGCTGGGGCAAGCATAATGTGGCCGAAGAGCTTGGCGGTATGCTGGGCGGCATCAAGGTTCTGGTGGGCAACGATGCCAACGTGGCCGCTCTGGGCGAGATCTGGATGGGTGCCGCCAAGGGCTGCCGCAGCGCGGTCATGGTCACGCTGGGCACCGGCGTGGGCGGTGGTGTCATCGTCAACGGCAAGGTCATTGATGGCACCCACGGTGCCGGCGGCGAGATCGGCCACATCACGGTGGACCGCCACGAGACCGCTACTTGCGGCTGCGGCAAGCACGGATGTCTGGAGCAGTATTCCAGCGCCACCGGCGTTGTGCGCTGCATGAAGAAGCTGCTGGACGAGAACCCGGATACTCCCTGCACCCTGCGCGGCACCGAGTTTGCCGCCAAGGACGTGTTTGATGCCGCCCGCAATGGCGATGCCCTTGCCGCCCGTGAGGTGGACGAGATGACCGACACGCTCGGCATGGCGCTGGCAACCATTGCCGCCACCGCGGATCCGGAGATGTTCATGATCGGCGGCGGCGTGTCCCGCGCAGGCGAGGTGCTGTTTGCCCCGCTGCGGGAGCATTTCAAGGTCTATGCCTTCAAGTCCTGCCGTGAGACCCCCATCGTGCCCGCCATCCTCGGCAACGATGCCGGTATCTATGGTTCTGTGCGCCTGATCGTGGGCGAATGATCCCTCTGTACGCAAAAAGCTCTGCCGTGCTTGCGGCAGAGCTTTTTTTGTATGTGTGCTTTTTTACAGTGTATCTTCCCCCGGCAGCTGATTCCACAGGCGGTAGTAGACGCCCTGCTTTGCCAGCAGCTGGTCGTGGGTGCCGGATTCCACGATGCCCTCTTCGCCCAGCACAAGGATGCGGTCGTAGTCCTTGATGGTGGTCAGGCGGTGGGCGATGGTCAGGGTGGTGCGGCCATGGGCCAGCTTTTCAAGGCTCTGGCCCACCAGGATCTCGCTTTCGTTGTCCAGTGCGCTGGTGGCCTCGTCCAGAATGAGGATGGGCGGGTTCTTCAGGAACACCCGCGCAATGGCGATGCGCTGCTTCTGTCCGCCGGAGAGCTTGACACCGCGCTCACCCACATAGGTATCAAAGCCATCCTTCAGGGCCAGAATGAACTTTTCCGCCCCGGCCAGACGCGCCGCTTCCATGATTTCTTCGCGGGTGGCGCCGGGCTTGCCGTAGGCGATGTTCTGGGCCACCGTGCCGCTGAACAGATACACGTCCTGCTGCACGATGCCGATATCCTGCCGCAGGCTTTTCAGGGTGACATGGCGGATGTCCTGCCCATCGATCAGGATGCGGCCGCTGGTCACCTCGTAGAAGCGGGGGATGAGGTTGCACAGGGTGGTCTTGCCGCCGCCCGAAGGGCCGACCAGCGCCAGCCGTTCGCCCGGCCGGATATCCAGACTGACGTTGTGCAGCACCTTGTTGTGGTCGTCCGGGTACTCAAAGCTGACGTTTTCAAACCGGATGTCACCGGGGCCGGGCTGCAGCGGTACCGCGTCCGGGGCGTCGCCGATGGTCACAGGGGTGTCCATGATCTCGGCAAAGCGCTCGATGCCGGTCATGCCGCGCTGGAACTGCTCGGCAAACTCCACGATGCGGCGGATGGTGGCAATAAGGGTGGTGACGTACAGCATATAGGCCACCATGTCACCGGCGGTGATCCTGCCGTACACCAGCGAGAGGCCGCCTGCCAGAATGACCACCAGATACATCAGGCCGTCGAACAGGCGGGTGGAGGTGTTGAAGGCACCCATGGCGTAGTAGCCGAGGGTCTTGATCTGCTCAAAATCCCTGTTGCCCTTTGCAAACTTCTCGCGTTCCTCATCCTCGGCGGCAAAGGCCTTCACGACACCCTGCCCCAGCAGGCTGTCCTCGATGGTGGAGTTCAGCTCGCCGATCTGCACGCGCTGCTGGCGGAACCGCGCCCGCAGCCGTCCGTTCAGGTAAACGGACACCACGCCCATCAGCGGCACGCAGGCGAACACCGCCAGCGTCAGCGGCACACTGGCCCGGCACAGGATAATAAAGGACACCACGATCTTGATGGCCGCAATGAAAAATTCCTCCGGGCAGTGGTGGGCGAACTCGGTCACATCGAACAGGTCGTTGGTGATGCGGCCCATGATGGTGCCCACCTTGGTGTTGTTGTAGTAGGTGTGGTCCAGCTTGAGCAGGTGGTCAAAGGCATCGCGGCGCATATCCGTCTCGATGTGCACGCCCATGATATGACCGATGCTGGACATGTAATAGCTGGCTGCACCGTCGATGATGCGCAGCACAAAATAGAGTGCTGCCAGCCGCAGCACGATGCCCGCCGTCAGAGTGATGCCCACGCCCATGGCGGCGTTGGTGATAGTGCTCATGATCTTAGGCAGCACGATGTCACACAGGGTGGTCAGCGCCGCACAGAACAGGTCCAGAAACAGGGTCATTTTGTACTTTGCCAGATAGGGCAGAAAACGCCGGATCAGCGCACCGCTGCCTGCGTGGTGCGCCCCGGGGTCGTTGATTTTGGTTTTTGACATGGTTCCTCCTGTTGTAAAACCCTCTCAGGCTCACTTCGTTCGCCAGCTCCCCCGAGAGGGGGAGCCTTTGCATCTTTCGGGAAGCTGTACAAAACCTCCCCCTTTCGGGGGAGGTGGCATTGCGCAGCAATGACGGAGAGGGTTCGTTCTCTTACTTTTTACTGTAATCCCGCTCGCCGTAGATGGCGGTGCCGATGCGCACAAGGGTGGCACCCTCCCGGATGGCGTTTTCAAAGTCGCCGCTCATGCCCATGGAGAGGGTCTCCATGGACACGTTGGAATAGCCGCGCTCTCCAGCCTGCACAAACAGCTTGTACACCTCGGCCAGATAGCGGCGGTTGCGGGTATCGTCGTCGTTCACGGGCGGAATGGCCATCAGCCCCTTGACCCGGATGTGCTCCTGTGCGGCAGCAGCATCCAGCAGCGGCCAGAGCGCTTCCGGTGCCACGCCGGTCTTGCTCTCCTCCCCGCCGATGTTCACCTCCAGCAGCACGTCCTGCACGATGCCGGCCTTGGCTGCTTCCTTCTCGATGGCGTTCAGCAGATGCTCACTGTCCACGCTTTGGATGAGGCTGGCACGGCCCAGCACTTTTTTAATTTTGTTCGTCTGCAGATGGCCGATAAAGTGGCTGGGCTTGCCGCAGTAAGCACCTGCGTCAAAGTTTGCGCACAGCTCCTGCACATGGTTCTCACCGAACACATCAATGGGCAGGGCTGCGCTTTCAGCCACGGTCTGTGCCGTGCGGGTCTTGCAGGCGGCGCACAGCTGCACCGCCGCCGGGTCGCGGCCTGCCTCGCGGGCGGCTGCCGCCATTTTCTCCCGGATCTCTGCCACGGCTTCCTTCATCTGTTCCAGATTTTTTTCTGCCATGCTGCTCAGTCCTCCTCGGTATACTTGGCGCGTTCGCCGCCGATGAGCTTCGGGCGGGTGCGGGCGCACAGAATGTTCGCTTCACCAATTTTGGAAAGGCTCAGCCGCACCGGCACCGCCACCCGCTTCAGGTGCATCCCGATCAGGGTGCCGCCGATATCAATGCCTGCATGGGCACGGATCTCTTCCACGGCCACCGGCTCCCGGAACTTCTTCCAGCAGGTAGTGGCCCAGCTGCCGCCTGCGTGGGGGCGCGGCACCACGCACACCTCTTCCCAGCCGTATTTTTCGGCGGCTTCGCGCTCGATGATAATAGCGCGGTTCAGATGCTCACAGCACTGCGCAGCCAGCCAGATGCCGTTTTCGGCCAGCACTGGGGCAACGCCCGCGTACACGGCCTGCGCGGCTTCCAGACTGGAATCCTTGCCAATGTGCCCGCCCACGATCTCGCTGGACGAGCAGCCCACCACGAACACATCGCCCTTTTTCAGCTTTGCTTCGGCCAGCAGTTCGGTCACTGCCTGCCGGGCCTGCATCTCGATCTGTTTTTTGAATTCTTCTGTCATAAAAAACACCTCGGTTTTTATCAAAAATCAAAGATTTGCACTGCGCACCTTTTCGCTGCCTGCAAGGCCGAGATACAGCCTGCTCTCCACCGGGCACAGAGCTGTCACACCGCCTGCACCCTTGCTGGAGACCGTCCGCTTCCAGCTGCCGTCTGCCGTATCTACAGCTTCCGCGCAGGGCGCATCGGCAGGCAGGCTGAATAGCTTTTCCTGTAGATTCCGGCCTGCACGCAGGGCAATGCCCCGCAGCAGGGTGCTGTCGGCGTTCTTTTCCAGCCAGCTGCTGCGCGCCCACCGGTAGCCGATGTACAGGGTGCCGTCTGCATCCATAGCAAGCGCACCGGGATACCCCGGCAGGCCGGAAACAAAGCTCTGGCAGTTTTTACCGCCCGCCGTCAGGTCGCGGGCATCGGCGGCAGCACTCCACACACAGCGGTTCCCAAGGTCAGCCACGAACAGCGTGCTGCCGTCCCGGCTCAGGGCCAGCCCGGAAGCACCGGCCACACCGCCCAGCACTTTCTGCACCGTGCGTGCTGCCGGGTCGTATACATACACGCAGCCCGTGCCGGTGTGGGCCAGCAGTTCGGTGCGCAGAGTGCTCTCCAGCCCGTCCGCGGCACTGGCACTGGCAGCAACCGCAAAGTAGATCCTGCCGTCCGGCGCGGCTTCCACCGCTGAGACAGCCCCCAGCGGTGCACCGTCGATCTGGGTCACTACCTGCTCCACCGCCGTGCCCCAGCTGTCGTGGGCGGCGCGGCACAGGCTGCCGCCGCCGGGCGTGAGGATGCTCAGCCACAGGTCCCCGCTGCCGTCAAAGGCAAAACCGGTCAGCTCACCGTCCACGGAAAGGATGGCCGCATCGTGTCCGCCGTCGGTGCGCACAAGGTCGCTCGTGCGCTTTTTTAAGGCTGCGCCGTCGTATGCTGCGGCATACACAAGGCCGTCCTGTGTGCGGATGCAGTCCACACCCTGATATTCGCCCAGTTCCAGCGTTCCCTTATGATCGGCGGCAAGAGCCGTCTGTGCTGCACCGGTGTCCTGCCGGACATCCGGCGCGGTGTAGCCTTGTGGCGGCGTATCGATGGGCCGGAACACCAGTGCATACACCAGCGCCAGCAGGATGCACACGCCAAACACCGTGCTGGCCGTGCGGAACCGCTTGAGCAGCGCGTCCCGCTCCACCGCCATCTGGGCCGCATACTCGGCACGGCGGCGGGCAGCGCGGGCATTGGCGCGGTTTGCCCGGCGCATCCAGCGATCCACGAACAATGCCACCTGCGGCCCGATGGTGAGCGACGCAATGGCAAGGATGAGCAGAAATTCAATAAGTCCGATCCTCATAGGGCTTTTTCCTTTATCTTCAGAGCTTTTTCAGGGGGGTATCCCCTTATCGTTTCAGTATAGCATCTGTGGCGCGGCAGTTCAAGCACCCAACTCTGTCTCCCGGCTTTTGCCGCCGCCTGCCGCCTTTTTCTCCATCTTTCCTGCCAAAGCCTTTTTTGCCGTGCTGAAATATGCTATACTGATTATAAATATGGCATTCTGCACCGGAATGCCGCGTGTCAGTGTAAAAGAGGATAACATGGAAGCATTCAAATATAATGTGCAGCCGGGCCGCTACCGGCATTTCAAGGGCAACGAATACGAAGTGCTGGGCATGGCCCGCCACAGCGAGACCGAAGAGGAAATGGTGGTGTACCGCGCCCTGTACGGGGAACGCGGGCTTTGGGTGCGTCCTGCCGCCATGTGGTGCGAGACCGTGGAGCGGGACGGCAAAGTGCAGCCGCGCTTTGTGCGCATTGAGGAGTGAACCGGCAGTTTTTGCCGATGGGATAAAACGGAGGGTGATACTTTTGTACAGTGAACAGAAACAGGCGCTTGCCGCCGAACTGAGCTTCAAGCATCCGGCAGTGCTGGCTGTCAGCGGTTCCGCAGGCAGCGGCAAGACCGCTCTGCTGGCCGCGCTGCTGCCGGTGCTCAAGAGCCGCGGGCTGAAGGTGGGCATGATCCGCGAGGCTGACGATCTGCGCCTGCCCGCCGAGACCGACCGCCTGCATGAGGCCGGTGCCGAGGGTGTGGCCGTGTTTACTGCCGGGCGCTATCTGCTTACCGAGCAGTTCCGCCTGAACGAGCAGGACCTGCTGGCTTTGTTCGAGCGCCACGGCTACGACCTTGTACTGCTGGAAGGCTTTGGCGACAGCGGCTGGGCCAAGATCGAAGTGGTGCGCAGCTCGGTCAGCCCGGTGGGCACCGCGTTCCAGCCCATGGCCATCGTGGGCGATGTGCCGGGCGCTGATTTCGCACTGGACGATCCTGCTGCTCTGGCAGACTGGATCGAGAACCAGATGCCGTCCCTGTAACGGAGGTTCTGCATGAAACTCATCCGTACCGAAGACGCTGTCGGGCAGGTGCTCTGCCACGACATTACACAGATCATTCCCGGCCAGTTCAAGGGAGCACGCTTCCGCAAAGGGCACATCGTCCAGCCGGAGGATATCCCCGTGTTGCTTTCCATTGGCAAAGAGAATCTCTATGTCTGGGAGAAGCGCCCCGGCATCCTGCACGAGGACGAAGCCGCTGCCCTTTTGTACAAGGCAGCGGCGGGCCGCAACATCCACGGCACTGAGCCGAAGGAAGGCAAGATCGAACTGGTTGCCGACTGCGACGGTCTTTTGAAGATCGACCGCGCCGCCCTGCTGGCCGTGAACCGCACACCCCAAATGATGATCGCTACCATCCACGGCGACCTGCCCGTGAAAAAGGGCCAGAAGCTGGCCGGCACCCGCATCATCCCGCTGGTGATCGAGCAGGAGAAGATGGATGCCATGCAGGCTGCGGCAGGCAGCGAGCCCATCCTGAACGTGCTGCCTTTCCACCCGAAAAAGTTTGCGGCCATCACCACCGGCAGCGAGGTATTCAAGGGACGCATCGAGGACAAATTCACCCCCATTCTGGTGGGCAAGCTGGCCGAATACGGCTGCGAGATGACCTATCACAAAACCTGCGACGATGACCCCGCCGGGATCACCGCCGCCATTCTGGAAGCAAAGGCCGCAGGCTGCGAGCTGATCTTTACCACCGGCGGCATGAGCGTAGACCCCGACGATCGCACGCCGCTTGCCATCAAGAACACCGGTGCCGAGATCATCACCTATGGCGCACCGGTGCTGCCGGGTGCCATGTTCCTTGTGAGCTATCTGGACGGTGTGCCGGTGTGCGGCCTGCCCGGCTGCGTGATGTACGCCAAGCGCACCATTTTTGACCTGCTGCTGCCGCGCCTGCTGGCCGACGACCCCATCACTGCCGAGGACATTGCCCGGCTGGGCGAGGGCGGGCTGTGCTTAGGCTGCGCCGAATGCCACTGGCCCAACTGCGGCTTCGGGCATTGCTGAAACCCTCTCAGTCAAAGCCTTACGGCTTTGCCAGCTCTCCCAAAGGGGAGATCTTTATCAAGGTAAAAATTATGAGCGAAACAAAACTTTCTCATTTTGATGCGTCCGGCAGCGCCGTGATGGTGGATGTGAGCGAAAAGCCCGTCACTGCACGGCAGGCTGTGGCCCGCGGCATCATCACTATGAATGCGGCAGCCTTTGCCGCTGTTCGGGACGGCACCGCCCAGAAGGGCGACGTGCTGGGCGTGGCCCGCATTGCAGGCATCATGGCGGCCAAGCGCACCAGTGAGCTGATCCCCCTGTGCCATCCGCTGCCGCTGAGCAAGCTGACTGTGGATTTTCACCTTCTGCCCGAACAGCAGGCCGTAGAGGCCGTGTGCACCGCCAGGACCATCGGCGTGACCGGCGTGGAAATGGAAGCTCTTACCGGCGTTTCTGCCGCGCTGCTCACCATCTACGATATGTGCAAGGCCGTGGATAAGGGCATGGAGCTGGGCGAGATCCACTTGGTCGAGAAGACCGGCGGCAAGAGCGGGCACTATGTGCGGGCCGAGGGCGGCTATGTTTGATGCATACGGCCGCAATATCCACTATCTACGCCTTTCGGTCACCGACCTGTGCAACCTGCGCTGCCGCTACTGTATGCCGGACGGCGTGCCAAAGCTGGCTCACGAAGATATTCTGACCTATGAGGAATTTCTGCGGCTGGCTGCGCTGTTCGCCCAGTGCGGCATCGACACGGTGCGCATCACCGGCGGTGAACCGCTGGTGCGCCGGGGCGTGGAACAACTGACGGCGGGCCTGAAAGCCATTCCCGGCATCCGCCGCGTTGCCCTTACCACCAACGGCGTGCTGCTGGCCCAGAAGCTGCCCGCCCTGCTGGCGGCGGGCCTTGACAGCGTGAACATCAGCCTTGACACCTTGCACCCGGAGACCTTCCGGCGCATCACCGGCAAAGACGAGCTTGCCGCCGTGCAAAACGGCATCCGGGCGGCCCTTGCCAGCGGCATTCCGGTCAAGCTGAACTGTGTGCCGCAGCCCGGCGTGAACGAGGGCGAGCTGGAAAGCCTTGCTGCCCTCGCACAGGAGCATCCGCTGCAGGTGCGCTTTATTGAGATGATGCCCATTGGCTTTGGTGCCGGGCTGCCCGGCCTTTCCGGCCCGAAACTGCTGGAGCGCTTTTGCCGCCGCTGGCCGCAGCTGCAGCCGGTGACCGGTGCGGCCTTTGGCGATGGGCCGGCGGTGTATTATTCTGCGCCCGGCTGGCGCGGCAGCATTGGGTTGATTGCTGCCGTGCACGGCAAATTCTGCGCTTCCTGCAACCGGGTGCGGCTGACAAGTCAGGGCTTTCTGCGTCCGTGCCTTGCCAGCGAATCCGGCACCGATCTGCGTGCTCTGCTGCGCAGCGGCGCGGACGACGCGGCCCTTTTGCAGGCCATTCAAAACACGATTCTGGCAAAACCCCGGGAACATCACTTCGGCCAAGGCTCCATGCCCGCCACACGAGGGATGTACCGGATCGGAGGATAACACAAATTTATGGGTAAAATTCTGGCTATCTGCACAAGCCCCCGGCGCGGCACCTTGAAAACGCCGGTGCCGTCCGCTGTTCTCACCCCGGAGTGGGGTATTGTGGGCGATGCCCACGGCGGCAGCTGGCACCGGCAGGTCAGCCTGCTGAGCGCGGAAAAAATTGAAGCTTTCCGTCAAAAGCTCTGGGTGGACTACGGTGCCTTTGGCGAAAATCTGGTGGTGGCAGGGTTCGATCTTGCCACCCTGCCGGTGCCCAGCTTTTTTGCCATTGGGGATGCCGTGCTGGAAATGACCCAGATCGGCAAGGAGTGCCACAGCGACTGCGCCATCCGCCAGCAGACCGGCGACTGCATCATGCCGCGGGAGGGCGTGTTCGCACGGGTGGTAAAAGGCGGCACCATCCACACCGGCGACGAGATGAAGTTGCTGCCCACCCCGGCAGACCTGCCCCTGCGCGCGGCGGTGATCACCCTTTCCGATAAGGGCAGCCGCGGCGAACGGGAGGACAAAAGCGGCCCGCTCATTGTGGAAATGCTCACCGCCACAGGCTACAAGGTGGAAGAAACGCTGCTTCTGCCGGACGATGCCGCCCAGCTCAAAACCCAGCTGCTGCGCCTTGCGGATGCCCGTCAGGTGAACCTGATCCTCACCACCGGCGGCACCGGCTTTGCACCCCGGGATATCACCCCGGAGGTGACTTTGAGCGTAGCCGAACGCAACGCGCCCGGCATTGCCGAGGCCATGCGGTACCATAGCCTTACCATCACACCGCGCGGGATGCTCAGCCGCGGTGTCAGCGTGCTGCGCGGCAAGACCCTGATCGTGAACCTGCCGGGCAGCCCTAAGGCCGTAAAAGAAAACCTCGAGTACATCCTGCCCAGCCTTGCGCACGGCATCCGCCTTGCCGCCGGGCTGGACGGCGAATGCGCCCGGAAGTAAAAAAGTATCCCGGTGGGCGGCACCGCATCCTGTACCGTATCAAATGCAAAGATTCATTTTAAAAACAGGAGCGCTTATCATGAACAACACTAAAATTTCCCGCCGCAGCTTTCTGGCTGCTGCCAGTATCGCCGGTGCCGCTGCGGCCCTGACCGCCTGCGGCTCCTCCGCTTCCAGCACTGCATCTTCCGTGGCAGGCTCTGCCGCTGCTTCTTCTGAAGCTACCGGTGGATCCATGGAGCTGATCGTGTTTGCCGCCGCATCCCTCACCGAGACCCTCACCGCCATCGGCGAGATCTACTCTGCCGAGAACCCCGGCGTGACCTTCAGCTTCAACTTCGACTCCTCCGGCACCCTCAAGACCCAGATCCAGGAAGGCGCGGACTGCGACCTGTTCATCTCCGCCGGTCAGAAGCAGATGAACCAGCTGGACAGCACCGCTTCCGCCGATGTGAACACCGAAGGACTGGACTTCGTGGACAGCGATTCCCGCGTGGACCTGCTGGAGAACAAGGTCGTTCTGTGCGTGCCCGAGAATGGCGATAAGGGCATCGACAGCTTCGATTCTCTGGCCGAGCACCTCAAGGCCGGGGACATTCTGTTCTGCATGGGCAACAGCGATGTGCCCGTGGGCCAGTACACCCAGAAGATCCTTGCCTACTACGATCTGGACGAGGAAGCACTGGCCGCAGCCGGTGTCATCACCTACGGCTCCAACGTCAAGGAGGTCACCACCCAGATCACCGAAGCCAGCGTGGATGCCGGTGTCGTGTACTGCACCGATGCCTACAGCGCAGGCCTGACCCCCGTGGATGAGGCCACCAAGGAGATGTGCGGTCAGGTGATCTACCCTGCCGCCGTGCTGAAGGCCGCCCCCAACGCCGAGGCTGCCAGGGAGTTTCTGGCCTATCTGCAGACCGACCGCGCCGCGACCGTGTTCGAGAGCGTGGGCTTCACCGCACTGTAAATTCGTTGTTTTTCAGAGCTTCCCCTCCGGGGGAAGCCTTTTTATTCGGAGGTATCATTTATGGACTGGTATCCCCTTTGGAACAGCCTGCGCATCGCCCTCGTCAGCTGCGCGGCGGTGTTCTTCCTTGGCATTTTTGCCGCCTACTATATTGCCAAGCTGCCGCGCACTGTCAAGGGCGCGCTGGACGTGGTGCTCACCCTGCCCATGGTGCTGCCGCCCACGGTGGTGGGCTATTTTCTGCTGCTTTTGTTCGGCGCAAAGCGGCCGCTGGGTGCCTTTTTCATGGAGCATTTCGGCGTGAAGCTGGTCATGAACTGGTACAGTGCCATCTTTGCATCTATCGTGGTGGCCTTTCCGCTGATGTACCGCACGGCGCGCGGCGCGTTTGAAAGCTTTGACGAAACGCTGGCATGGTCGGCGCAAACGCTGGGCCAGTCGGACGTGTGGATCTTCTGGCGGGTGCGGATGCCCTGCTGCCGTCAAGGCATTCTGGCCGGCACGGTGCTGGCCTTTGCCCGCGCGCTGGGCGAGTACGGTGCCACCAGCATGATCGCAGGCTACACCCCCGGCAAGACCGCCACCATTGCCACCACCGTGTACCAGCTGTGGCGCACCAACGACGAAGCCGGTGCCATGCGCTGGGTGCTGGTGGATATCGTGATCTCGGCAGTGGTGCTGCTGGCCGTGAATCTGCTGGAGAAAAAACAGAAAGCAAGTGGCCGCGCATGAGTCTTGAAGTGAACATTACCAAAAAGCTGGATGGCTTTACCCTTCACGCCAACTTTGCCGCGCGCAGCACCGCCACAGCCATTCTGGGCGCGTCCGGCTGCGGCAAAAGCATGACCCTGCGCTGCATTGCCGGTATCGTAAAGCCGGATGCGGGCCGCATCGTACTGGGCGGCCGGGTGCTGTTTGACAGCGCCCAGCACATCGACCTGCCGCCGCAGCAGCGCGGCGTGGGCCTGCTGTTCCAGAACTACGCACTGTTCCCCAACATGACCGTGGAGCAGAACGTGCTCTGCGGCCTGAAAGCCGAAAAAGACAAGGCCGCCCGCAAGGCCCGCTGCGCCGAAATGCTGCAGGCCATGCGGCTGGAATCCCTTGCCAAGCGCTACCCGGCCCAGCTTTCCGGCGGACAGCAGCAGCGCACCGCGCTGGCACGCATCCTTGTGGGCAGGCCCAAAATTCTGATGCTGGACGAGCCGTTCAGTGCGCTGGACAGCTACCTGCGCGAGGAAGTGGAGGGCGAAGTGGGCAGCCTGCTGGCCGGGTTTGGCGGCACGGTGCTGCTGGTCACCCACAACCGTGACGAAGCCTACCGCCTGTGCCGGGATATGATCGTGATGGATGGCGGGCAGGTACTGCGCACCGGCGGCACCAAAGAGGTGTTTGCAGACCCGCAGAGCACCACCGCTGCACGGCTGACCGGCTGCAAGAACATTCTGTCCTGCACCCGCGTGGATGCCCACACCGTGCGCCTGACTGGCTGGGATGCGCCCCTTCACCTTGCCGCCGAGGTGCCGGAAACCTGCACCGCCGTGGGCATCCGCGCCCACGACTTTGCCCCCTGCGCACCAGCTGCGCCGAACGCTCTGCCGGTGCAGCTGAACTCCACCAGCGAGAATCCCTTTGACTGGAACCTGATCTTTACCGCGCCGGACGGCACCACCCGCCTGTGGTGGAAGGTGAGCAAGACGAACCTGACCGCTGCGTCGCCGGAGGCACCGGCGTTTCTGGGCACTGCACCGCAGAACATCATGCCGCTGGGGTGACGGACAGCACGCTGGGGATTTTCTTCAGCGCTTCCTGATCGGCCTTGTTCAGGTCCTTGACCGCGAACCGCAGTCGGATCATGCAGTGTGCCACGCTGGAAATGTTCTCGGTGCCGCCTGCCGGTTGAACTCCTCCGGATAGGGGGAATCCAGATCGTAGGTGCGCAGTCCGGCTTCCACATGGCCCACCGGGATGCGCAGATAAAAGCAGGCCAGCGCCGCCGCACCTTATCCACAAGCTCACTATTATATGCGCCAAACTCGGAATTGTGCAGGTCGGAAAGCACCACCATCCGGCTGGGCCTGCGGTCTGCCCCGCAAACTCTGGCTGTGCAGGGCCGTTTTTCTGTGGTATACTGGTACTGGAAGCAGCCCGCCGCTGCGGGCACTTTTTTTGAAAAGCATTCACGCAAACTTCACAGCTTTTTTTTATTCTTGCTGTATGATATTCTGGTCAAGAAGTCTATTATTGAGGAAGGTGTCTGTATTATGGCTAAGATCCTGATCGTTGACGATGAGCCGCGCATCCGCGAGCTGATCCGTGAACATTTACAATATTCCGGTTATATCTGTGAAGAAGCCGCCGACGGCACAGCTGCGCTGACCCAGCTTTCCGGCGGAGCCTTCGATCTGGTCATTCTGGACCTGATGATGCCGTTCATGGACGGTATGACCTGCCTGCGGGAGATGCGCGCCCGCCACATCAACACACCGGTCATCATCCTGACCGCCCGCGGCGAGGAATACGACAAGCTGGCCGGCCTGGAGAGCGGTGCCGACGACTACGTTGTCAAGCCCTTCTCTCCCCGTGAGCTGGTAGCCCGCGTCAAGGCCGTGCTGAACCGCACCATGCCCAAGCCCGCCGCTGCCTCCGACACCATGACCTTTGGTGAGCTGACCATCGACACGGCCAGCCACACGGTGCGCGTTTCCGGCGAGGAGGTGGCCCTGACCCCCAAGGAGTTCGACCTGCTGGTGTTCCTTGCTTCCAACAAGGGCATCGCCCTCAGCCGTGAAAAGATCCTGCAGAAGGTGTGGAACTACGACTACTTTGGCGAGGACCGCACCGTGGATACCCATGTCAAAATGCTGCGGGGCCATCTGGGCAAGTGCCGCAGCTACATTGCTACCGTGTGGGGCATCGGCTACAAATTCGACCCCGACGCAACGCGCTGATAAAGGAGCGGAGGATTCATGCGGCACCATCACTCCCCCGGCATCCGCGGCCAGCTGATGTGGTTTTTGTGTTGTATCTGTCTGTTCCTGCTGGCACTGGTGTGGTTTCTGTCCACCCAGCTGCTGGAACCGCTGTACACCAAGCACATTGAAAAACAGCTGACCACTCAGGCAGAAAGCATCACCGCCGAGCTGGACAAGGCTATTGCAAACGGCGAAGCCCTTTCGGCATGGTCTTTTGGCCATCTTACGGTCAACACCACGTTTTTTGACCGGCTTGCCACCCAGCTGTACGCCAGCGGTTCGCTGAACAGCTTCTGTGTGGATATTTCCGATACCACCATGCGCACGATCTATAAGATCGAGAACCAGTCCTACTGCAACCTGCACGAAACGCTGCTCTCGGATTCCGCCAACAACGATATGATCGTTTCCACCGCTGTGGCCATGCGCAAGAAATGCCGCACCACCGGCGGCTTTGTGCAGACCCTGAATCCGCCGCGGCTCTCCGGCTCGGCACAGCTGCTGGTAGGGCGCAACACCTCCGGCGGCGAGTACACCGTTCTGGTCACTACCAGCCTTGTGCATGTGGCTGAAGCCGGCAGGGTGCTGAGCACCGTGCTGCCCATGGCAGCGGCGCTGATCTTTGCCTTTGCCATGACGGCAGCATGGCTGTTCAGTGAGTGGTTCACAAAACCGCTGCGCCAGCTTTCCAGCGCTGCCCGCCAGATGGCCATGGGCAACTATGCCGTGCAGGTGGATACCCGCCGCAGCGATGAGCTGGGCGATCTGGCCCGGGACTTCAATCACATGGCAAGCGAGGTGCAGCATTCTTCGCAGATGCAGCGCGACCTGCTGGCCAACGTCTCCCACGACCTGCGCACCCCGCTGACCCTTATCAAGGGCTATGCCGAGACGGTGCGCGACATTACCGGCGACGACAAGGCCCACCGCGATGAGCAGATGAACATTATCGTGGACGAGACCGACCGCCTGACCGCACTGGTCTCCAGCGTGATGGAGCTGAGCAAGGTGACCAGCGGTGCCGACAAATGCGAGCGCGTGCACTTTGATATGGGCCAGCTGTGCGACGAGGTGAGCGAACGGTACGATGCCATCTGCGCCCAGAACGGCTGGCAGCTCCAGCTGGAGCTGCCGGACGAGGAACTGCCCGTTTACGCAGACCCCAACATGATGCAGCGCGCACTGCATAACCTGCTGGGCAACGCCATGCACCACATCGGCAAAGACGGCATCTTCATCCTGCGGGCCCAGCGCTGCACCGAGGGCGTGCGGATCGAGGTGGAGGACCACGGCCCCGGCATCTCTGCCGACGACCTGCCCTATATCTTTGATCGGTACTACCGCTCCCGTTCGGATGCCGGCAAGCAGGGCACCGGTCTGGGCCTTTCCATCACCAAGGCCATCTTCCAGCAGCACGGCTTCCGCTTTGGTGTGCAGAGTGCCATCGGCATGGGCACTACGTTCTGGTTCATCATGAACGACCTGCCCGCCAATGCAGCCGAGATGGCCGGGCAGGAATAATCAGGAATAATTTTAAAGCCGGGATGACCGTGTGGTCGTCCCGGCTTTTGCTTTTTCTATAGAGCATCGTTTCTGCCCGCAATACTGCGGCCATTCCAAATGATTTACTGGCTGGAATCTGCTGTGTGATAAATTCCGAATGTATTATCCGGTGCGGGCATTTCCACCCGGGAGGCACGATCATTCACAGCCCACATCATCCAGCCCATTGCGGCCAGTGCCGCCAGAATGATGATCCATTTGACAAAATTCGGCAGTTTTTTCATAGAAGATCCTTCAAATCCGTTTTATACATTATTTTATATTTTCAGCTTTTATTCCGGTCTGCAAAGTTTCCGTGCACATCTGAGCAGCTCTTCGGCCTGCTGGCTGTCCAGCTGCTTCACCCATGCACCGCGCGCTGCTGCGCCCTCGCCGGTGCTGCCCGCTTCCGCAAAGCAGGCAAGATCCGAGTCGGTGCGGCTCTGCCAGGGCGAAAAGCCCTCCGGCGCGATGTGTGCACCAAGGCGGCAGTCCAGCACGGCAGTCTTTCCGGTGGGCCGCCACGGCCTGCCCAGAAACACCGTGCCCGCCGGGCAGTCGTCCGAAACAAAGTCGCAGTCCCAGAACACAAACCCGAGGCCATCGGCACGGCCCGAGGGAGCCGTGACGTAGCTTGCAGGCAGGTGGTTATTCACGGTGCGGATGGTGCACTGCTCAAACAGAGCGTCCGCGCCACCAAAAATAAAATCGATATCTCCCGCGATCTCGCAGTGCCGGTAATACTGGGCCGTCGGGCGGCGGGGCGCAAAACGGCCCGGGCCAAGGAAGCCATCCTTCTCCCGCTCCTTCTCCGGCAGAGGGGCGCAGAACAGCGTATCCTGATTGCTCAGCAGCCGCACATTCTCAAAGAGGGTGTGTGAGCAGTCCACATAAGCCGCCACGGCCTGCCCCACCTTTGCCCCGGGGCCGGCATCGTTTTCAATGGTCAGGTCCCGCACCCGCAGTTCTATCCCCCGGAAAAACGCGGTATAGCTGCGGAAGGTGTGGGTGGGCCTGCCGTCCGGGTGCGGCAGCTTGCCGCCGTCGCCCCACACGATGCGGGTGCTTTCCATGCCTGCGCCGATCAGGGTGATATCCTGTTTTTCGCACACCAGCTTTTCGCGGTAAACGCCCGGGCCAATGCGGATCTCTGCTGCGCAGGCATAAGGCACGGCCAGCACCGCTTCGGACACCGAAGCAAAATCGCCGCTGCCATCCTGCGCTACGGTTATGGTAAGCATGTTTCTGTCCTCCCGTTTTGTTTCTATGCTTCCATAGTATACCTTCTCCTCCATCGAAAATCAACGAAGTTTGTATGAACATCAAACGCATTTTTCCAGCCGCAGCACCGCCGCCGTAATGTCATCCGGCCTGCCGGTCTTCTGGGCGCGCACGCGGGCCGTTTCCACCAGCGTTTTTGCAACTTTTTCCGGCGCATCTCCTGCCGCAGCGGAAAGCTCCAGCTGCTTTGCCACCCAGCCCGGGCCGTCCACCAGCAGCCCGTCCGAGACCAGCACCGCATAATCGCCCACCGTCAAATGCACCACCCGGCTCTGGCCGTTCACTCCGCCCAGAATGCCCACCGGCAGGCTGGTGTCGCCCACAGCACGCACCCGCCCGCCGTGCACAAGGAAGCCCGGTGCCGCACCGGCCTTGAACAGCCTTGCCGTGCCGGTGTAAAGATCCACGCTGATGAGGTCCAGCGTGGCACCGCTCTCATCCTCACTTTTCAGGGCAAGGGCCACGTTGACCAGCCTTGCCGCCAGCTCTGCGGTAAAGCCCGCCTTGAGCAGCCGGGCCGTCAGCTCGGCGGCAAGGTTGCCATCCACGGCTGCAGGCCTGCCGGTGCCCATGCCGTCGCACAGGATCATCTGCGCTGCCGCCGGGCTGCAGAACTGCTGCACCGCATCGCCGGAAATACTGCCCCGCGCCGCCGCGCCCGCCATGCCGAACACGGCCCGCAGCACAGGCTTTTCGCTGAACAGCAGGGTGGTCATTCCCTTGCAGGAAAGCACCTGCGGCACTTCCAGCGTGCGGCGGCAGATGCGGCCCACCTCCCCGGCCAGCGCGGCCAGCTCCTGCGCCGAGAAGCGGGTGCGCGGCAGCGTGACCGCCGCATGGGTGCGGCCCAGATCATCCAGCGTGACGGCACACTCCTGCGGCGGAGTGCCAAGCTGCGCAAAAAAGTCCGCCACCCGGCCGGATTTATAGGGTTCCGGGTCGCCCGGACGGCCCAGCTGTTCTCCCAACACGCCCAGCGCTTCGGCCACGGCGCTGTACTGCTCGGTCAGGGCAGTGCGCATGGCTTCGGCATGAAGGCGGGCCTCCTTGCGGCTGCGGTACAGCGCAAAGGAGCGGTTTGCCGCTGCGCACAGTGCTGCCGGGTGGATGCACCGGGATAATTGCCCGGGCAATTGAGTCGTTTCCAGCCCGCCGCTGCTTTCCAGCAGAGGGCGCAGTGCTTCCATGCCCTCCAGCGTGGCGGCATACTCCTGCTTCCAGCAGGTATCCCGCCGTCCGCAGTTAAAACAAAGGGTATCATGTGTATTATCAATTACCCAATGGAAATCCTCACGCCGGTGCGGCAGCGTTTCGTAGACATCGTTCACGGTCTCTGCCAGCGATGCAAGGCTCTGGGACACCTGTTCCAGCCGGGTGGCCGCTGCACTGTACTGCTGCGGCTGGGCCTGCCCTGCCTGCGGCTTTTCTTCCGGCTCCGGCACAAGCCATGCTGCGGGCATGGCCGCTACGGCCGTGATGCCGATGCAGACGTTCAGCAGATATTGGAACGCGCTCCCGGGCGGCTGCACACAGAGTGCACCGGTCACGCAGCCGCCCGCGTAGGCAGCTACCGTTTCCATGCGCCGTCCGGGTGCCAGCACCGCCGCTGCCGCCGTGGCACAGGCAAGGCCGGATGCCGCAAAGCTGAGAGCCGGGTCTGCCGCGCATAGCGCAGCGCCCAGCACCGCGCAGGCCGCAAGCGCGGCTTTGGCCTGCCCTTTGCTGCATAAATACAGTTCCAGCGCCGCGCAGACGATCACGCCCGGCAGCAGCTGCCACAGCTGCACACTGCCCAGCGCCGCCGCTGCGGCCGCACCCACCAGAAGCATCCCGGCACCCGGCTTTTCGGGCGCGAACTGCCGCAGACAAAAGCCCATGGCTGCGGCCAGCAGGGCATCTGCTGCACTGTAAAACACCAGCTCTGCCCCGCCGCCGCCAAAGGCAAAGCACAGCGCCACACCCACCAGCGTGCCGCAGCCCGCCAGCACCGCTGGGGTCAGTGTTCTGGCACCCATCCACCGCGCTGCCACTGCAGCACCCAGTGCGCACAGCATACAGACACTGCGCAGCGAGAGCGCGCCAAACCCGTGCAGCAGTACACCCAGCGCCGCACCCGCCGCACAGGGGGCAAAGCAGTCCTCTGCAAAGCCCAGCACAAAGCCCAGACCAAAAGGCATCAGTGCACCGTACAGAACGGCCCAGCCGCCCGCAAATCCCACTGCCACAGCCGCCAGCCTGCGCGCTGCCGGGCGCAGCTCTGCCCGCCGTGCCAGTGCTGCCCGCTGTCTGTTCTGCCGCCCGACCGCTGCCAGACCCATCCGCTCTGTCATAAAAACTCCCCGCTTTCCGGCGGGGCGTTGTGGTTCTGTTCCCCGCGCTTTCTGCATATACTGTAGCGCGGGCGCGCGGCGATTTTTGGCGCGGTGCAGTGTTCTGCCGCAAACCGGCCCAAAGACGCAAAAAAGCCCTGCAGCGTTCAAAAATGCTGCAGAGCTTTGTGGTTTTATGGCAAAAATCAGCCGTTCAGCTTTTCAATTGCCGCTTTTACGCGGGCAAGGGTGGTTTCGCGGCCCATCATGCAGGCAAGGTCGGTGCCGCCGCCGGGGGTGCGCTGCTTGCCAGAAAGGGCAATGCCCAGCGGGTACAGCAGCCAGCCGTTCTTCTTGCCCAGTTCCTCAGCCTTGGCCTTGCAGGCATCGAAGACGGCATCGCGATTGCCAAAATCCAGTGCTTCGTCGCTGAGCACAGGCAGCAGGGCTTCCAGTGCCTCCTTGGCGGTCTCCGGGGTGGTCTTCTGCTTCTTGTTGGCGTACATGCTCACATCGTACTCGGGCATCGCATCAAAGAAATCCAGCTGCTCCGGGATCTCGCCCAGCACTTCGCAGCGGGGCTGCAGGTTTGCGCACAGCAGCTTTTTGTCGATAGAGGTGTGCACGGCCTTGTCGATCCACGGCTCCGCCTTCTTCTGGAACTCTTCCGGGGACAGGCGGCGGATATATTCCGCGTTGATGGCCCGCAGCTTGAGGGGATCGAAGATGGCCGGAGACTTGGAGATGCCGTCCGGAGACCAGATCTTGACCAGCTCCGGCAGGGAGAAGATCTCCTGCTCGGCATACTCGCCCTTGGGGCTCCAGCCCAGCAGGCAGATGTAGTTCAGCACGGCCTCGGTCAGGTAGCCCTTTGCCACCAGATCCTGATAGCTGGCATCGCCGTTGCGCTTGGAAAGCTTATTCTGCGCATCCTTCATGACCGGCGGGCAGTGGATGTAGGTGGGGATCTCCCAGCCGAACGCCTGATACAGCAGGTTGTACTTGGGGGTAGAGGACAGATACTCGCTGCCGCGGATCACGTGGGTGATGCCCATGAGGTGATCGTCCACCACATTTGCAAAGTTGTAGGTGGGCATGCCGTCGGTCTTGATGAGGATCTGGTCGTCCATCTCGCTGTTGTTCACCTCGATGTGGCCGTACACCACATCGTCGAAGCCGGTCACGCCCTCGCGGGGGATCTTCTGGCGGATAACATAGGGTTCCCCGGCAGCAAGACGCTTTTCCACTTCCTCCTTGGGCAGGTCGCGGCAGCAGCCGTCGTAGTGGGTCATCTCACCATTGGCGCGCTGCTCGGCGTGCAGGGCCTCCAGACGCTCCTCGGTGCAGAAACAATAATATGCCTTGCCCTCGGCCACCAGCTGCTCGGCATACTGTTTGAACATGCCCATGCGCTCGCTCTGCACATAGGGGCCCACGGGGCCGCCGATGTCCGGGCCTTCGTCCCACAGCAGACCGGTCTCCCGCAGGGTGTTGTAGATGACATCCACAGCGCCCTCCACATAGCGGCCCTGATCGGTATCCTCGATGCGCAGGATGAAGGTGCCATCCTCGTGCTTGGCCATCAGGTAGGTGTACAGGGCAGTGCGCAGGTTGCCAACGTGCATATAACCCGTGGGCGACGGCGCAAAACGGGTGCGGACTTTATTGCTCGGCATAGAAAAACGCTCCTTTATTCTCATGCAAAAAATTTGCGGATAGCTATGTTTTATTGTACTGATTCTGCGCAGTTTTGTCAATGCGGGATAATATCATGCATTCACAGCTTTGCTTTTTTTGTTCGCAATATGCTATACTTGATTCAACAAATCGAAACTTGTCGGGGCGAGGCCCCTCCATCTTGCTACGCAAGACCGTTCTGTCACTTAAAAGCCCCACTGGGGCTTTCATTGTTCCGCTTCGCTCCACAAACGCGAATTTATATATAAAGGAGAATATTGATGAAACTGTTTTTATGTTCGCACTTTTCAAGTGTAGGAAGTCTGATAAAGGAAGAAATTGAAAATAAAAAAGTCGCATTTATTCCAACAGCTTCGCTGCGTGAAGGCTACACCGGTTATGTCGGCTCGGCTCGAAAATTATTCAAAAAGTTGGGAGCAATCGTAACTGAAATTGATATTTCAACGGA
>NZ_JBBMEP010000024.1:0-37784 GCF_040096475.1 Faecalibacterium faecis
TCGCGCCGGGAACTGTACGATGCTCTGAAACGGCTGAGCCAGCGGGAGCAGACCTATCTTCTGTACCGCTATGGCTTTACTGATGGCGAGGAACATCCGCTGATCGGCACGGCGATATACTTTCACCTGACAAAAAGCCGCGCCAAAAAGACCGAAGAACAGGCCATGGATAACCTGTGGCTGGAATTGCCGTGGTGGTTTATCTGAATGGGCAGAGAGGAATTGTGTCAAATTGACATAATTCCTCCCGATAAGAGGGATGTGAGCGAAAATGCTGGCAATGTATCTGGCAGTTCTGGATGACCGGAGCAGCGAAGAACAGTTTAAAGATGTATATAATACTTACAAGCGGCTGGTCTACCATACCGCTTACAAAATTATGGGCGATTCGTATCTGGCAGAGGATGTGCTGCAAGAGGTGTTTTTATACGTCGCCAAAAATTTTTCTAAAATTCATCGAGAAAACTGTCACGAACTCGCCGCTTATCTCGTTAGTTGTAGTAGAAGCCGTGCATACGATATGCTTCGCAAGCAGCGAGAGGAACCACTGGAAGAAGTTCCAGACACACCAGATGACGCCCCGGTGCCGGATGATGCAGCAGTCAGCGCCGACAACATCGAACACCTGACAGAACTGATTGGACAGATGAAACCGATGTACCGTGACCCACTGCGCCTTTTGGCAATGGGCTACACCAACCGGGAGATTGCCAAATCGCTTGGACTGACGGACGAAGTGGTTCGGATGCGGCTTTTCCGTGGAAGAAAACTATTGTGGAAGGAGTTGAACCACCATGAGTGAACGGACAGAAGTTTCTTTTGATGCAGCTTTGATGATGGCACTCCGTGCAGATGCACAGAAAGAACTGGACGAGCTGCCCACTCCGGCACAGCTTAAGGAACGCTACCCGGACACTTCCCGATGGGATGCTCGCCTACAAGCGGCATTGCATAAACGCCGCCCTATGCTGAAACGGGTGCTTGTTGCAGCCCTGACGCTGGTAATTTTAACTCTCGGTGCGCTTGCAGTAAGCGCAGACTTCCGCAAGACAGTCTATACGATGATTCTTACCAATTGAGATGCAAGTCACTTATAAAGTTGAGGGAGAACCATTAGAGCAGCTTCCCGATGCGTATAGTGAACATTATGTACAAGTCGGATTTTGGCGTGACTATACGCAAGGCTATGATAAAAAGGAAACATTCTCTCATGCGTATGTTAATGCTGCCGGAGAAATCTATTTTGTGGATTGTTCAATTATAACCGCATACGGACAGATTGAAACATTCGATAATGAACATACCGTTTATACAACTGTAAAGATTGGAGATAAGGAAGCAACACTTGGAACAAGTGAGATTCCGGGGCAGGTCACCTGTTATATTTTGGTTTGGGAGGATGCTGGTGTTTCCTGCACAATTATGGGCGATGGTTCATTGGATGAGTTGATGAAGGTTGCAGAAAGTATTTATTAACGGCAAAATGCCTAGATATTTGTAGATGAGCACAAATGTGAGGATGGATTTTTGTTTAAGTAAACAAATTTGGGAAATCTTGCAACAAATGTGTTGGTTGCTGCGTTATCTAAGTAAAAGCTTCTGATGGAAACAAACAGGAGGTGTATGCTCTATATGAAAAGGAGCTTCATTGCAATTTCGGTTGCGACAATCATAGGATTGTCAGCTTGCGCAACAAAAGTATCCTCTTCAACTTCTATGAACTCTCCTATATCGACATCGGTGACAAGCGAGCAGGAATTTTTATCTAATCTTGAAAACGCCAGCACAAGCCAAATACTGCAAAAGCTTAAAGAATCGGATGGTGGGTATACAGAAGATTGCTTTTCGGTGTTGACAAATCGTCTTATCAAATTCCCTCAAGACACACTGTATGTGTTGAAATATGACAAACTGATGAATGATAAAGACTTTCAGCAGCTTGTTTTATCCGGCATAAAAACAGAGCTTCCCTATAGAGGATCGGATGAAGAAAGAAATACGCTTTATCAGTATCTGGAATCCATCACTACTGATAAAGAATATGGACAAATCGCATCAGATATTTTAGGAGAACAAGCTGAAAACAAGGAGAAACCAAATCGGCAAATTGAATTTCAAACTGAAGAATTAGGACAAGCGAGCAGTGTTATTTCAATCGAACTTCCGCAAGGGTGGAAAATTCAAAAGAGAGAACAAACGCAACGTGCTGAAAATAAACCACTTGCTCTTGCAAGCCTGAATCCGTCTTATCCAGTATATGATATTTATGACAAAAATCATGTGTTGGTTGGCGCGGTTGGATACAGTACCTATGAACCATATGAAGGTGATAGAGATTCCGTGCAGATTGTTTACTCTGCACTTCGGCTAGGATCGGTTTACAGGTTTGACACGGATAATAAATACGATGTGATACAAACCACGGAACGCGGAACGACTGCACTTACAACGGTAATTTTTCAAGATGGTGCAAATTCAGAACCAGTAAACAATTTAGGCGTTCTCGCTTATGATAACGAGAAAGAATGCTTTGTTGCAATTGAACTTGAAGCAAGTTCTGTGTCGGAAAGCCAGGCATTGGAAATTGCAAAATCAATTCGCTTTTAGACATGATGGGAATTCAGGCCGTTCGGGCTTATTGTGTGGGAGAGTTTGTACGCCTTTACCAACATTTTCGTCCGGCAAAGCATTGGTATGATGTGGTCTATGTTTTCACCCTGTCCGAAGTAAAGGAAGCGGCACATTTTTCCAAAATGTGGAATCCGATATAATCGTCTGATAGCGGTAGGTTTGAACTGGTGGAAGAAATAGTTTTAAGTTGTTGTTAGGCTGTTATTTTCCCTATTGCAATCCGTTGCAAAGTATGGTATATACATTATACGAAACATTGCTTTGAAAGAACGCTCCACCGTTCAATGATGTATAAATGGGAGGTGCCTGCCATGACCGCCGTGATCTATGCCCGCTATTCTACTGATAGTCAGCGAGAAGAATCCATCGAAGGCCAGATTCGTGAATGCACCGCCTATGCGGAAAAGAACGGCTTCACGGTGGTGAAGCATTACATTGACCGTGCCATCTCCGCCAAGACCGATAACCGCCCGCAGTTCCAGCAGATGATCAAGGACAGTGAGCGTGGAATCTTTGATGTCATCATTGTCTGGAAGCTGGACCGCTTTGCTCGAAACCGCTACGACAGTGCCCGGTACAAGACCCAGCTGAAACGCAATGGTGTGAAGCTGGTATCGGCTACGGAAGTCATTTCGGCTGGCCCGGAGGGCATCATTCTGGAATCGGTGCTGGAAGGCTACGCCGAATATTACTCTGCTGACCTGTCTGAAAAGGTCGTGCGTGGCATGACCGAAAATGCTCTCAAGGGTATTTATAATGGCGGCACGATTCCGTTCGGCTACATGATCGATGAGACCCGGCATTACCAGCCCGACCCGTTGTTGGCACCGTATGTGGAGCAGACGTTCCAGAAGTATGCGGACGGTGCGACCATGACTGACCTGCGGGATTGGTTAAAGGCGCACAACATTAAAAATTCGATGGGCGGGGAGATATCCTACAACACGATTCAGCGGATGCTGAGTAATCGCCGGTACATCGGCGAATTGCGCTTGCGGGATGTGGTACAGCCTAATGCGATTCCGGCGCTGGTATCGGAGGAACTGTTCAACAAGGTACAGGAAAAGCTGGCGAAAAATAAAAAGGCCCCTGCCCGTCATAAGGCAGAGGAAAGTTATCTGCTCACCACCAAGCTGTACTGTGGTAAGTGCGGAGCGCTGATGTTTGGCGAAAGTGGTGTCAGTCATACCGGCAGGATGTACACTTATTACAAGTGTGCTGCCGCCAAGAAGAAAAAGACCTGCGATAAAAAGGCAGTGCGGAAACAATGGCTGGAAGATTTGGTAGTGACCGAAACCATGAAGCTGGTGGAAGATGATGCTTCCATGAATGCCATCATTGCCAAGGTCATGGAGCTGCAAAATCAGGAAAGCACTGACCTGCCTATCTACGAAAAGCAGTTGAAGGAAACGGAAACCGGCATCACCAATATGCTGAACGCTATCCAGATGGGCATTCTGACCAGCTCCACCAAGGAGCGGCTGGAAGCGCTGGAAGAACAGCGAAAAGAACTGCAAGCCCGCATTGCAGAGGAACGGCTGGCTAAGCCAAAGATGAAAGAGGAGTTCGTCCGCTTTTGGCTGCTTCGCTTCCGTAAGCTGGATATGACCCAGCCGGAGCAGCGGCAGGCACTGGTGGATACTTTCATCAATGCCATCTATCTCTACGATGATAAGGTCCTCATTACCTTTAACTATAAGGAAGGCACAGAGACGGTCGCTTTCGGGGAAGCCGTGAAAGCAGAGAAAAGTTCGGATATGAGTGCGCGAGGTGCACCAGATATTGAACGTCAAATCGTAAGATTTGGCGTTCTTTTTTGTTATGTAACCCCGAAAAATCGGGGCTTGCACGGTCAATGCACGGTTTTTGCACGGTTGGAGTTTTCATAGGAATCCTCTGCATGGGCTGGAATTACTTTGAAATGCGTGGTAAATTTTGCATTAGGTCAGCAGAGCCAGACGGAGCTGCGCCTTTACTTCGGGGTCTGCATTCTTCAGCAGTTCCAGCAGAGCGGTCATAGAAATGGTCGGTTCGCCTGCGGCGGGCACAGCCTGCGGGCTGGGGCTTTCCTGTTTGGCGTAGAAACCTTCCTCAAACTTCTTGCCCAGTTCTACACGAGAGGACTGCTGGATATGCGCATAGGTGTTCACCAGCATATCCGCCGTAGCGTGTCCTGTGGTGCCCTGAACGGCCTTCACATTGCCGCCAGAGATCATCAGCTGATAGGTGGCACTGGAATGCCGCAGACCGTGAAAGACGATGCGGGGAAACTCCGGGTGTGCGTCCGGCCATTCGGGATCTGATGCCGGGCACAAAGCGGTTTGGGGAGCTGAAAAAGTCCATCGGTCATGTAACTCAGAAGGTTCTGACCGCTCAGCTGCGGCAGATGGAGGAAAGCAGAATAAATAAAAGACGGGGTGCTGTGCATTTGTGCAGCACCCCGTCTTTTATTTGTGTTCATCTGCGCCCGGCTCATAGAGCAGCTCCAAATAGGGGTGCTTCCGGATGGCGGCAACCACCTCATCCAGGCGGGTCGCGCAGAAATTCTGGCAGCATAGAGTTTGTGCCGATAGAAATTTTGCGTACAGTAGATTTTGGAAATCTTCTTTGATGCCGCGATGCCGCAAATCGTAGGCGGTGCCCATGGTTAGATAGATCTCGTTCTGCGGCAGAAGATCAATAAAATTGCGATAATAAACTATTTGCCCAGATGCCAGATGTCGCGGTCGTACTCGGCAATGGTGCGGTCGGAGGAGAACATGCCCGCTTTGGCAATGTTCACCAGACACTTGCGCCGCCAGCCTTTCGGGTCGCAGGCGTAATCGCTGAGGGCCTGCCCCTTGCGCACAACGTAGGCGTTGAAGTCCGGCAGGGTCTGGAACCAGTCTTTATGGATCAGCTCGTTGTGCAGGCGGGTCAGGTTTTCGGCGTGACCGGCGGCCAGCATCTCCGGGCCGGTGAGGAAGTTGATGGCGCGGCGGATGTTGACATCGCCCTCCACCCACTGGGCGGGGTCGTAGTCGCCCACGGCGTAGCGGTGGATGACCTGATCGGAGGTCTGGCCGAAGATATAGATGTTCTCCTCGCCCACCTGCTGGCTGATCTCCACATTGGCACCGTCCATGGTGCCCAGCGTCAGCGCGCCGTTCAGCATGAACTTCATGTTGCCGGTGCCGGAAGCTTCCTTGGAGGCAAGGCTGATCTGCTCGGACAGGTCGCAGGCGGGGATCAGCTTTTCGGCGGCGGTAACGTTGTAGTTCTCCACGAACACCACCTGCAGCCACTTGGACACTTCCGGGTCTGCGGCAATGACCTTGGACAGGGTCAGCAGCGCATGGATGATGTCCTTTGCAATGGTGTAGGCAGGTGCCGCCTTGGCACCGAAGATGCTCACCAGCGGAGCAGCGGGCAGGTGCCCGGCCTTGATCTCGTAGTACTGATGGATGAGGTACAGCAGGTTCAGCTGCTGGCGCTTGTACTCGTGCAGGCGCTTGGACTGGATGTCGAACACAGCATCGGTGTTCACGCTCACCTTCTGGGTGCGCAGCAGCCAGTCTGCCAGTGCTTCCTTGTTGGCCTTTTTCACAGCGGTCAGCTGGTCCAGCACAGCTTCGTCATCAGCAAAGGCCAGCAGCTTTTCCAGCTCGGCGGCATCCTTACGGAAGCCGGAGCCGATGTGCTGTTCCAGCGCGGCGGTCAGGCGGGGGTCGCATTCCAGCAGCCAGCGGCGGAAGGTGATGCCGTTGGTCTTATTGTTGAACTTTTCCGGGTACAGCTCGTAGAAGCCATGCAGCTCGGAATTTTTCAAAATCTCGGTGTGCAGTGCTGCCACGCCGTTGGTGGAGTGGGTGAAGTGGATGTCCATGTGGGCCATGTGCACCCGGTCGTCCTTGTCGATGATGGCAAGGCTCTCGTCCTTGGTGCGGGTGCGGGCCAGTGCGTCCAGCTTTTCGATAATGGGCATCAGTTGGGGCACCACGGCATCCAGATAGGCGCGGGGCCACTTTTCCAGCGCTTCGGCCAGAATGGTGTGGTTGGTGTAGGCGCAGGTCTTTGTGACGATCTTTACGGCTTCCTCAAATTCGATGCCCTTTTCGCCCAGCAGCCGGATCAGCTCCGGGATGACCATGCTGGGGTGAGTGTCGTTGATCTGGATGGCGGCGTAGTCGGCCAGATCATGGTAATCGCAGCCCCGGGCGGCACACTCGGCCAGAATGAGCTGGGCACCGGCAGAGACCATCAGGTACTGCTGGTACACCCGCAGGCGGCGGCCTGCCTCATCGGAATCGTCCGGGTAGAGGAAGAGGGTCAGGTTCTTGTCGATGGCAGTTTTATCGAAGGCAATGCCGTCATGGACGATGCTTTCATCGATGGTGTCAAGGTCAAACAGGTTCAGGGTGTTGGTGCGGCCCTCGTAGCCGGTAACGGCCAGCTTGTACAGCCGGGCAGTGTACTCCTTGCCCGCCAGCTCCACCGGGTAGGTGATGTCAGTCTTTTCTGCCCAGCTGTGGGCGGTGAGCCACGGGTCGGGCTTTTCGTTCTGCACGCCGTCCTCAAAAGACTGGTGGAACAGGCCGAAGTGATACCGCAGGCCCACGCCGTCGCCGGGCAGGTTCAGCGATGCCAGAGAGTCGAGGAAGCAGGCAGCCAGACGGCCCAGACCGCCGTTGCCCAGAGAAGGTTCCGGTTCCACCTCTTCGATATCGGAAAGGCTCTTGCCGACAGCAGCCAGTGCATCGCGGGCTTCATCGTACAGTCCCAGATTGATGAGGTTGTTGGACAGCAGCTTGCCGATGAGAAATTCGGCGCTGATATAGTACAGCTTGCGGCCGGTGACCGGCTGCACACGGTCGGCGCTCTTCTGCCGGACGAGTTCCAGCAGCGCGAGATACAGCTCCTGATTCGTGCAGTCTGCCAGCGGCTTGCCCGTGAGACCCTGTAACGTTTCGGTAAAGCTCATAAATGCATCCTCCTTTGTTAGGGTGTATCTGAAAAGTTGAAAATTTAGTCTATTTCTACAAGTACAGCCGGATCTTGCGTGAAACAGCCTTGGATCCCGCTTGTGCTTGCGAAATATTCGTCATTTTCTTTGTTTTCAAATACACCTTGCGGAAAACAGGTTTGACATCTGTACTTCCAGATATACCACATAAAACAATCAAAATCTTGCCTAAAAAGCGCAGACTGTGGTACAATCCTATCATCGGGAGGTGAAACAATGCAAAATCAGGCATCTTTGCAGGAGACCAAGCAGCATGGTGCCGTGCGGTTTCCCTTCAATCTGTATCCCTGCACCATTCCGGGGGACTTTCCGCAGGTGGCGCTCCACTGGCAGGAGAGCATGGAGCTGGTCTTTGTCAAGCGGGGCACAGGACTGGTGCAGGTGGGCGCTGAGAGCTGCCCGGCCCGCATGGGGGACATCTTTATTTTTACGCCCGGCACCCTCCATGCCCTGCGGCAGGCCGAAGGGCAGTGCATGGAATACGAAAATATCATTTTTGAGCTGGAGCTTCTGGGCGGCGCAGAGGACCTTTGTGCCGAGAAATATCTGCTTCCGCTGCAAAGCGGGCGCTTGTCGCTGCCTGCGCGGCTGACCCCGAACGATTTATGCTATCTGCAGGCCGCCGCCTGCCTGCGGGAGGTGGAAGATGCCAACCGCGCCAAGCTCCCCGGCTACGAGCTGCAGGTCAAGGGGGCATTGCTGCGGTTTCTTGCCCTGCTCCTTGCACAGGGCCGGCAGCGGCTTGCCGCCGAGACAGCCGACACCCAGCGGCTGAAAACGCTCCTGCAATGGCTTTCGGCCCATTATACCGAGGAACTCCGGGTCGCCGATGCCGCCGGGGTCTGCTCCTTCAGTGCCAGCCACTTCATGCGGTGGTTCCGGCAGATGACCGGGCAGAGCTTTGTGGCCTTTCTGAACGAGTTCCGGCTCAACGCCGCCGCCGAAGCGCTGCAGGCCACGGATGAGACGGTTCTGACCATCGCTTCCCGGTGCGGGTTTGAGAACCTCTCCTATTTTAACCGGGCGTTCAAGGCGCACTTCGGCATGACACCCCGGGAGTACCGGAAAAAATAAGCAAAACGAGGCCGTTCTGCCTCTCTGGAAAAGAGAGGGAACGGCCTCGTTTTTTGCACATCAGATCTCCGGCGGCGGGCAGCAGCTCTCCCGTTGGATGAGCTTATGCGGCACGATGATCTTGGTTGCCAGAAGATTCGGGTTCTCGATATGGTTGATGGTCTGGCTGGCCGCTTCCATGCCCAGCTGGTAGGGGTTCACGTCCACGGTGGTCAGCTGCGGGCTGGTGATGCGGGAGAACAGCGAGTTATTGAAGGACACGATGGAAAGGTCTTTCGGGACGCGCAGCCCCAGCTTGCCGCAGAACTGTTCCAGCACCTCGGCATCGTCCTGCCCGGTGATGACCGTGTTCACATACCGCCGCTGGTTGCAGAACTGCCCGATGCCGCGGATGATCTCCAGATGAAAGGCATTTTCGTAGACATCCCGCTGGGAGGAGGGCAGAATGATGCCGATGGTCTTGGAAAAAGCTTCTACTGGTTCGGCTTAAAAGTTCGGCTCATAGCCCAGCTGCGCCATGATGCGGCGCACCCGCTCCTTGGTTTCCCGGCTGATGGAAGGGCTGTCCTTGCAGGTGCGGGACACCGTAGAAGGCGAAACGCCCGCTGCTGCGGCGACATCGCAGCAGTCATGACCATTGGCACCACCATGGAGAACATCGGCTGGGCGGTCATCAACAATCTGCACATCCTGTTCGCCGTGGCCATCGGCGGCAGCTGGGCAAAGGAGCGTGCAGGCGGTGCCTTTGCAGCGGTGCTGGCATTTGCCCTCATCAACGTGATCACCGGCAACATCTTCGGCGTTACCAGCGCCATGCTGGCAGACCCCAATGCCGTGACCCACACCCTGTTCGGGCAGGAGATCGCCGTCAACGGCTACTTTACCTCCGTGCTGGGTGCTCCGGCCCTGAACATGGGCGTGTTCGTGGGTATCATTGCCGGTTTTGTGGGCGGTGTGGCTTACAATAAATACTATAACTTCCGCAAGCTGCCGGATGCACTGGCTTTCTTCAACGGCAAGCGCTTCGTGCCCATGGTGGTCATTGCCTACTCGGTGGTCATTTCCATCGTGCTGTCGCTGTTCTGGCCTGTCGTGCAGACCGGCATCAACAACTTCGGCATCTGGATCGCCAACTCTTCCGAGACCTCTCCCATTCTGGCTCCGTTCATCTATGGCACGCTGGAGCGTCTGCTGCTGCCTTTCGGTCTGCACCACATGCTGACCATCCCCATGAACTACACCTCCTTCGGCGGCACCTACACCATCGCCACCGGTGTCAATGCAGGCAGTCAGGTGTTTGGTCAGGACCCGCTGTGGCTGGCATGGGCCAACGACCTCATCAATTTCAAGAAGGCCGGTGACATGGCTGCTTACAACAATCTGCTGGCTACCGTTACCCCCGCCCGCTTCAAGGTAGGCCAGATGATCGGTGCTACCGGTCTGCTGCTGGGCATTGCACTGGCCATGTACCGCCGTGTGGATGCCGACAAGCGCGCAAACTATAAGTCCATGTTCATCTCCACCGCACTGGCCGTGTTCCTGACCGGCGTCACCGAGCCGCTGGAATTCATGTTCATGTTCTGCGCCATGCCGCTGTACATCGTGTACGCACTGCTGCAGGGCTGTGCTTTCGCCATGGCAGGCATCATCCATCTGCGCCTGCACTCCTTCGGCAATCTGGAATTCATCACCCGCATCCCCATGTCCCTGCAGGCCGGTCTGGGCGGCGATATCATCAACTTTGTGATCTGCGTGATCGCATTCTTTGCCATCGGCTACGTTGTGGCTTACTTCATGATCGGCAAGCTCAATCTGGCTACGCCGGGCCGTCTGGGCAACTACACCGATGACAACGCGGACGATTCCGCTGCCGACGCAAAGACCGAGAAGAAGGCCGACAAAAAGGCCGACAACGGTCAGGCCGAGCGCATCATCGCCCTGCTGGGCGGCCGTGAGAACATCGTGCTGGTGGATGCCTGCATGACCCGTCTGCGCGTTACCGTGAAAGACCCCGCCAAGGTGGCCGACCTTGCCGCATGGAAGGCTGAGGGTGCCCTGAGCCTGCTGGTGAAGGGCGACGGCATTCAGGCTGTGTACGGCCCCAAGGCAGACGTTCTGAAATCTGATATCAACGATATTCTGTAAAAAACTATGAAACTGCTGACTTTGAATACCCACAGCCTCATCGAGCCGGACTATGAGGCCAAGCGGGAGATCTTTGTAAACTTCATCGCAGCGGAGCAGCCGGAGGTGTTTGCCCTGCAGGAGGTGAACCAGACCGCCGCCGCTCCGCTGCTGGGGGACGCAGCGGCGACCTGCATCGTTCCCATGCAGGACTGGCTGGGGCTGGACAACTCTGCCCGCATCAACAAGCCCTCCACCGTGGGCCAGAACTGGCGCTGGCGGCTGAAAAAGACCCAGCTGAGCAAAAAGCTCCAAAAGGAGATCTGCCAGCTGACCACCCGCTACGGCCGGATGAACTGGGCGTGACAGTGTAGTGTTCTGGACTTGATTTTGGAAAGTTTATTGCAGAATAGTGGCAGAAGTAATACTTATTCAAAAATAAAAACGACAAAGAACAAATAAAAAAGTACAGAATATGGATCAGGACGCGTGACTTTTAATTTTGACAAAAATCAAGAAAGGACTTTGTATAACTTTACAAAACAAGAAAATACAGAGGTAAAAAGTTGTTGCGATTTTCGGATTAAAAGAAATAACAGAAAACGCGATACTTTAAGCATCAAAAGCCAAAGACGCTTCGCGAGAGATCGCAAAGCGTCTTTTTTTTGTTACCTTGCAAGGCAAGGCGGCTTTGAGGGAGAGATGAAACAGGAAAAGGGGAATGGTATATCCGGCCGTGCACCCCACTTGGCCGGTGATGGCCACCAGCGGCGCACCGTTCGGATAGGAGTGCGCGAGGCGCACCACAAAAAAGCACGAAGCAGCAATGCTTGGTGCTTTTTCTTTTTGACATGTGCCGCGGGATGCTTTATAATAAGAGTGATTTCAGATGTCTGCGGGGCGGTGCGCCCTGCGGTAAAATTACGGCAAGCAAAAAAGGGAACTGCTATGAGAGAAGAAAAGGCCAGCGCATTGCCGCTGCTGCTGGACGTGCGCAGAATGGACGAAAATAACCGGGCTTACGCCTACCGTATGCTGCGCAAAAATATTATGACCTTGCAGCTGCAGCCGGGCTGTCAGCTGAGCGAGGCCGAACTGTGCGAACAGCTGGCCATGAGCCGCACACCGGTACACGAAGCGCTGATGATGCTGAAAAGCGAGTGGCTTGTGGATGTTCTGCCGCAGCGCGGCAGCATTGTGTCCAAGATCAGCGTTCCATACCTGAACGAAGGCTTTGCCATGCGCCGCATTCTGGAACCGGCGCTGCTGCGCGGGCTGGCCGGAAAGCTGACAAGGGAACAGCTGAACGAATTTCAGGAACTGCTGAACCGCCAGAACGAAGACCTTTATCTGGATCAGGATGCAGCAGATGACTTCTTCATCTCGCTGGATAACGACTTCCACAGGCTTTTGTACCACGATTCCGGCTACGACCGCATCTGGGAGGCTATGCACAACGTTACTTCCCATATGGACCGTGTGCGGTATCTGGACTCGGCCCTTTGCCGGGGAAATATTGCCTCGGTGCAGAAAGAGCACGAGCAGATCTTTGGCTATCTGCGGGACGGCCTGCCGCTGGACGTGGACGTAGAAGCCCTGTTTGAGCATCACCTTGGCATGTACCGCGAGAATTTCCAGAAGATATTGGAACGGTTCCCGGATTTCTTTGTACAGACATAAACCAAAAAGAGCACCCGCTGCTGACCCTTACAAGGCCATGGCAGGGGGGTGCTTTTTTGGTTCAATACGGATACGGCTTTACGCCGGGCTGCGGATATCAATTTACGACGGCAGTGTTTCTGATGGATTTTGCACCAGAAATGCTGCTTTTTCTGTTCAAAACCCGGAAAAACAGCAGTTTGTGCTCTTGAATTGCCCGAAAAGCTTGCAGGAATGCAGGTTTTTGTGGTAATATTTAAGATATGTTCCCGTTGAGGGGAAGAAAGAGAGGGGTAATCAAATGATCAATATCTGCATCATTGCCACCATTGTGATCTATCTGGTGGGAATGCTGCTGGTTGGCTTTGTCTACAGCAAATCCAACGAGGACAGCAGCGATTTCTACCTCGGCGGCCGCACGATGGGCCCGCTGGTCACGGCTATGAGCGCCGAAGCCAGCGATATGTCCAGCTGGCTGCTGATGGGTATGCCGGGCCTTGCATATCTCACCGGCATCGCGTCGCCGGGCTGGACGGCCATCGGCCTTGCTGTGGGCACATGGCTCAACTGGCTCATCGTGGCCCGCCGCCTGCGCCGCTACTCGGCCAATCTGGATGCCATCACGGTGCCGCAGTTCCTTTCCCTGCGGTTCCATGACCAGCGCAACCTGCTCAACGCGCTGGGCGCGGTCATTATCATCGTGTTCTTCATCCCGTACACCGCTTCCGGCTTTGCCGCCTGCGGCAAGCTGTTCAACAGCCTGTTTGGCGTGGATTACATGGCGGCCATGGTCCTGTCCGCTGTGGTCATCGTGGGCTACACCATCATGGGCGGCTTCCGCGCTGTGTCTACCACCGACCTGATCCAGTCCGTTGTCATGAGCATGGCGCTGATCGCGGTGCTGGTGTATGGCGTCAATGTGGCAGGCGGCTGGGATGTGGTTCTGGACAACGCCCGCAGCCTGCCCGGCTACCTGACCATGGCTGCAAGCCACAATGCGGCAGACAACACCGCCACCTCCTACAGTCTGCTGGACATCGCGTCCACGCTGGCATGGGGTCTGGGCTACTTCGGCATGCCCCATATCCTGCTGCGCTTCATGGCCATTGAGGACGAAAAGAAGCTGGTGCTCAGCCGCCGCATTGCAAGCGTGTGGGTGGTCATTGCCATGACCGCTTCCATCGTCATCGGCATGGTGGGCCTGGGCATGACCAAGGCGGGCGCGCTGGAGTTCCTGAGCGGCTCTTCCAGCGAGACCCTGATCGTGCGCGTGGCCAGCCTGATCGCCCAGCACGGCGTGCTGGCAGCCATTCTGGCAGGTCTGATCCTTGCCGGCATCCTTGCCGCTACCATGTCCACCGCCGACAGTCAGATGCTGGCAGCGGCCTCCAGCGTATCCCAGAACATCCTGCAGGAGTTTGGCCACATGAAGCTGACCGAGAAGCAGAGCCTGTTCGCTGCCCGCCTGACCATCATCTGCATCAGCGTGGTGGGCGTGGTGCTGGCCCGCGACCCCAACTCCAGCGTGTTCGGCATCGTCAGCTTTGCATGGGCCGGCTTTGGCGGCTCCTTTGGCGCAGTGGTGCTGTGCTCCCTGTTCTGGAAGCGCTGCAACTGGCAGGGCGCACTGGCCGGTATGCTCTCCGGCGGCCTGATGGTCTTTGTATGGAAGTACATCATCAGCCCGCTGGGCGGCGTGTTTGGCATCTACGAGCTGCTGCCTGCCTTCCTGATCTCTCTGGTGGTCTGTGTTGTGGTGAGCCTTGTCACCCCGGCACCCTCGGCAGAGATCGAGGCAGAGTTCGACGCTGCCAAGTAAAAACGATTTAAAATGCCCTCCGCTGCGCTCTGGGCATAGCAGCGGAAAAATGATTGATGCTTATGCAAAAGAGCAAAGCCGGCGGGCTTTGCTCTTTTGCTTTTTCACGGGTGGGGACGCAGAGGAAAGCGGCATTTAATTCAAAAGGATCAGCCATGCTTCGCAGCATGGAAGCAGAAATCCAAAACAGAAAAAGAACAGAAGATCCAGCACGAGCCGCATCAGACGGGTAAGCGGCGTGCCGAGAGACATGGCGTGAATGATAAAAAGATTCGCCTCACCCCAGCGCCGGTAGTAACCGGTTTGCTCAAAATTGTTCCAGAGTTCAAGAGATAGAAATTCAAATCCGGCAAACAATGGAAAAATGACTAGGGAGGACATCCAGCCGTCGGCCTGAAGCGAACCATCGCTGAGAGTCCGCCAGTGCACAGCTAATCTGCCTGGACAGGCAAAAATTCCCCACAGGGCAAGTGCAATGCTTAATGCAAGAAGAGCAGTACGCACAGAATGCCAGTCTACAGTGTGCTGGCGGCGCAGCATGGTGAAAAAATCTTCCAGAGGAACGGGAGGAGTGTCATCTTTTTGACGGGAGTCATGACAGTGCATCAGGTCAGCGAGGGTCAGGCCCAGCACATCGGCCAGCGGCTCCAGCGTGTTGATGTCTGGCAGCCCGATGCCGCGTTCCCAGCGGCTGACGGCTTTATCCGTAATGTGAAGCTGCTGAGCCAGTTCGGCCTGCGTCATGTTCCGCTCCCGGCGCACTTGTGCAAGGAATGCACCAAATTCTTTTGCATCCATTCTGCTCACATCCTTTTCCACAGGATAACACAGAAATGTGGAAAACACAACCGACGGAGCGTTTACCTTCCGGCTTACAAAACAAAAAGGACGTGCTCCCTTGCGGGAACACGTCCTTTTTACTGCTTACGTATAAGTATCAGTCAGAGATCAGCTTACAGCTGGGGGCCGGCAGAGACCAGAGCCTTGCCGTGCTCGTTGCCCTCGTACTTCTTGAAGTTCTTGATGAAGCGGCTTGCCAGATCCTTGGCCTTCTCTTCCCACTGGGAAGCGTCAGCATAGGTGTCGCGAGGATCCAGAATGCCGGTGTCCACGCCGTTCAGCACGGTGGGAACCTCGAAGTCGAAGTAGGGGATCTTCTTGGTGGGCACATTGTTGATGTCGCCGTTCAGGATGGCGTCGATGATGCCGCGGGTATCCTTGATGGAGATGCGCTTGCCGGTGCCGTTCCAGCCGGTGTTGACCAGATAAGCCTTAGCGCCGCTCTTCTGCATCTTCTTGACCAGCTCCTCAGCATACTTGGTGGGGTGCAGCTCCAGGAAGGCCTGGCCGAAGCATGCAGAGAAGGTGGGGGTGGGCTCGGTGATGCCGCGCTCGGTGCCTGCCAGCTTTGCAGTGAAGCCGGACAGGAAGTAGTACTGGGTCTGCTCGGGGCTCAGGATGGAGACCGGGGGCAGAACGCCGAATGCGTCAGCAGACAGGAAGATGACATTCTTTGCAGCGGGTGCAGAAGAAATGGGGCGGACGATGTTCTTGATGTGGTTGATGGGGTAGGACACACGGGTGTTCTCGGTAACGCTCTTATCAGCGAAATCGATGTGGCCCTCAGCATCCAGAGTGACGTTTTCCAGCAGAGCGTTGCGCTTGATGGCGTTGTAGATATCGGGCTCGGAGTCCTTATCCAGATTGATGACCTTTGCGTAGCAGCCGCCCTCGAAGTTGAACACGCCGTTGTCGTCCCAGCCGTGCTCGTCATCGCCGATCAGCAGACGCTTGGGATCGGTGGACAGGGTGGTCTTGCCGGTGCCGGACAGACCGAAGAAGATGGCGGTGTTCTCGCCGTTCAGGTCGGTGTTGGCAGAGCAGTGCATGGAAGCCATGCCCTTCAGCGGCAGGAAGTAGTTCATCATGGAGAACATGCCCTTCTTCATCTCGCCGCCGTACCAGGTGTTCACGATGACCTGCTCCTTGCTGGTGATGTTGAACACAACAGCAGTCTCAGAGTTCAGGCCCAGCTCCTTGTAGTTCTCAACCTTGGCCTTGGATGCGTTGTAGACAACGAAATCGGGCTCAAAGTTCTCCAGCTCCTCAGCGGTGGGCTTGATGAACATGTTGGTGACAAAGTGTGCCTGCCATGCAACTTCCATGACAAAGCGGATGGCCATGCGGGTATCCTTGTTGGCACCGCAGAATGCATCCACCACGTACAGGCGCTTGTTGGACAGCTCCTTCTGAGCGATGGCCTTCACAGCAGCCCATGCTTCCTGAGAAGCGGGGTGGTTGTCGTTCTTGTACTCGTCGGAAGTCCACCACACGGTGTCCTTGGAGTTCTCGTCCATAACGATGAACTTGTCCTTGGGAGAACGGCCGGTGTAGATGCCGGTCATAACGTTCACAGCACCCAGCTCGCTGACCTGGCCCTTTTCGTAGCCTTCCAGACCGGGCTTGGTCTCTTCCTCGAACAGCTGCTCGTAGGAGGGGTTGTACACGATCTCAGTCGTGCCGGTAATGCCATACTTGGTAAGATCCAACTTTGCCATATTCGCTATACCTCTACTTTCGTTTGATCCATACGTCCTGTATAGGGCACAGCGTTTCCCGGCGGGCCGGGCGCTGCGCAGAAGGCTTGCAGTTTGTAAATGCAAATTCTCCTGTATACCATTATACATAAAAGTATCCCGAAATCAATAAACGAATCGTGCTATTTGCAGAAAAGAAACAAATTTCATTAAGAAATTTAACTGCCTGAAACAATTTCAGGAAACAAAAGCAGGGGGCGAGACCTGAAAAAATAAGGTGGAAAGGCAGAAAAACAATTTTTTGATAAAATTTTGACGAGCTGGTATCCATGAAAAACCGAGCACAAAAACGGCCCTTCCCGCAAAACGGCGCGGCAGGGAAGAGCGGAACAGGAACCACAGCTCGATTTGTGCAAAATTTACGAGATTTTGACGATTTTTATGACAAAGAAGCTTTGCCTGTGGTATACTGTATCTGACAAAAGGACAGCCCCGCTTTTTCTGTGTGCTACATATAAAAAGGAAAAAGATCATGAAGACCATCTACATCCTGCTCACCCGGTCGGGTACCCTGCTTTCAAACCTTGTTTACGCTGTTACCGGTGCAAATTATACCCACGCTTCGCTGGCTTTTGACGAAGACCTGAGCTGCCTGTACAGCTCTACCCGCAAAAACGGCTATACCATGTTCCCGGCAGGGCCCAGCAGGGAATACCTGAACCGGGGTGTGTTCCGTCTGCGGGAGAACGTGCCCTGCGCACTGTATGCGCTGGATGTGAGCGATGAAGCCTACACCCGTGCCCGCCGCCGTGCCGAGCACATGATGGCCCACGGCAGCCTTTACCAGTTCAACGTTATCGGTCTTGCGCTCTGCGGGATGCATATCCGCTGGAAGCGCCGCCGGCACTATTTCTGCTCCCAGTTCGTCAGCGAGGTGCTGGAAAAGAGCGGTGCCATGGAGCTGCCCAAGCACAGCACCCTGATGCACCCGAACGACTACACCCGGCTGGAAGAGCTGCGGTGCGTATACAAGGGTACACTGGCCGGCCTGCCGCAGCGCCAGCAGATGGAATTTGACCAGAACGATACGGTGATCAGCGTATATCTGGGGCTGGCGCTGGGCCTGTTCCACACCGGCGCGGCCCGAGTGTGGAAGATTTTTTGAAAAAATTGAATTTTTGTGTTGACAAAGCAGGCGTGCTATGCTAAAATAGCCAAGTCGGGAGCGAACACCCGATGCAAAATGGACGTATGGCCCGTTGGTCAAGCGGTTAAGACAGAGGCCTCTCACGCCTTTAACATCGGTTCGATTCCGGTACGGGTCACCATTTTATAGTAGTAAAACGGTCATGTGCCGTTTTATATAGATGCCTCTTTAGCTCAGTCGGTTAGAGCACCTGACTGTTAATCAGGGTGTCGCCTGTTCGAGTCAGGCAAGAGGCGCCAGCAAAGCGATGGAAGTTTTCCATCGCTTTTTTCTTTGCGTTTAAGATTTGTTGACAGAAAAAAGTACAGGGGATATAATAATAATTGGCTATATGGCAAGCCAGCTCGCCTGTGCAAAGATTTCATCAGCCATACGGTTTTTCCAATAGTTCCAACCAATTATAATTGTCTGCTTATGCGGTTACAGGTGCGCTGGAACAGACGATGATTTTGGGAGGTACTCTAATGGACAAGATTGCTTATTTTAAATTGCAGGCAAAGAATTTATTTCGTGACTTTAAAACACAGACCTTTGATGAAGAGGGCTTGACTCGATATTCACCAAGGTTTTTTAAAGATATTGATGATATTCTTTTGTCCTATGATGTTGATGAAGAAGACTTTAAATTGATGAATGCGCAACACTTGATAGCTAATCTTGCGGGATTTAAGTGTTGGAACGAGTTGCTTCATGCAAGTGACGATGCGTTAGAATTAGGAAAGCTTTTGCTGGATAAACGCAATGATGGACTTCCGGCGTGTATGGGAGATCCACTAGAAGTTAGTTGGGAAATGTATCTTTGGGAGAATAAACTTCAAAATTTGTCAGACAGAGATAAGTTGGCTATATTTAAGGGCATTTATTTGGATGAACTCGCAGATGAATATGGGCTTGATGAAGAAGAACAAAAAGAAGTCCACGAACATTATGAATATGAAGATTATGGCTATGACAAGGAACTGGCAGATTACTTCAGAACGCTTGATGCGCTGACCGATGAATTAGAACAACTATAACTACACCAAAAAGGAGAACATCATGAAAAAAATCATTCTGACAGGCGACCGTCCCACCGGCCGCCTGCATGTGGGCCACTATGTCGGTTCCCTGAAGGAGCGGGTGCGCCTGCAGAACTCCGGCGAGTACGATGAGATTTACGTTATGATCGCCGATGCACAGGCCCTGACCGATAACGCCGACAACCCGGAAAAGGTGCGCCAGAACATCCTGCAGGTGGCGCTGGATTATCTGGCCTGCGGCATCGACCCCGCCAAGACCCATATTTTCATCCAGTCCATGGTGCCGGAATTGACTGAGCTGAGCTTCTACTATATGAACCTCGTCACCGTGAGCCGCCTGCAGCGCAACCCCACCGTCAAGAGCGAGATCCATATGCGCAACTTTGAGACCAGCATCCCGGTGGGCTTCTTCTGCTACCCCATCAGTCAGGCTGCGGACATCACCGCCTTCCACGCCACCACCGTGCCTGCCGGTGAGGACCAGAAGCCCATGATCGAGCAGTGCTGCGAGATCGTGCGCAAATTCAACGCTGTTTACGGCGATACCCTGACTGAGCCGGAGATCGTGCTGCCCCAGAACGCCGCCTGCCTGCGCCTGCCCGGCACCGACGGCAAGGCCAAGATGAGCAAGAGCCTCGGCAACTGCATCTACCTGTCCGAGGAACCGGAGGACATCAAAAAGAAGGTCATGTCCATGTACACCGACCCCAATCACCTGCGGGTGCAGGACCCCGGCAAGGTGGAGGGCAACCCGGTGTTCATCTATCTGGACGCCTTCTGCCGCCCGGAGCACTTTGCCGAGTTCTGGCCGGAATACCAGAACCTCGACGAGGTGAAGGCGCACTACCAGCGCGGCGGTCTGGGCGATGTGAAGGTGAAAAAGTTCCTGAACAGCGTCATGCAGGCCGAACTGGAGCCCATCCGCACCCGCCGCAAGGAGTGGGAACAGCGCCTGCCCGAGGTGGTGGAGATCCTGAAGGAGGGCAGCGCTTATGCCGAAAAGACTGCCGCCGCCACGCTGGCCGAGGTGCGCAAGTCCATGCGGATCGATTACTTCGACAACGACAACCTGTTGAAATAAAATCTATGAGAGTGTCCGGGATGCCGCAGGTGTTCCGGACACTCTTTTTATAGTTTACGAAAATTGCATAGAAAATGCGGTCAAACTGTGTTAAAATAGGGGCAATAAGTACAAAAAGCCCCCGCTCTGGGGGCGAGAGGAAAAAGGAAAATCACCATGCAAAAGACCATCTGGATCACTGGCGCAAGCTCCGGCATCGGGCAGGAGTTTGCACGCCGCTATGCAAAGCTGGGCTGCCGGCTCATCCTGACCGCCCGCCGCACCGACCGGCTGGAAGCGCTGGCCGCAAAACTGGGCACGCCCTGCCGCATCCTGCCTGCCGATCTTGCAAAGGAAGAGGACTGCCAGCGCCTTTTCAAGGAGCTGGAGGGGGAGACCATTGATATCTTTATCAACAACGCGGGCTTTGGCGTGTGCGGCAGCTATCTGGAGACCGACGACGCCCGGGAAGAGGAAATGATCCGGGTGAATGTGGAAGCCATGGCGCGGCTGTTCCGCTTTGCGGTGCGCAGGATGCACGCGGCAGGCGGCGGCACCATCCTGAACGTGGCGTCCTCGGCGGGGCTGCTGCCCGGCGGGCCCTATATGGCGGGCTACTATGCCAGCAAGGCCTATGTGGTCAGCCTGACCCGGGGCGTTGCCCGGGAGCTGCAGGAGCTGCACAGCCCGGTCTACGTGTGTGCGCTCTGCCCGGGGCCGGTGGATACCGAGTTCAACGACCGGGCGGGGGTGGTGTTTGCCCTCAAGGGCATCACGCCGGAGTTCTGCGTACAGGAAGCCATGCACGGCATGATGCACCGCAGGATCATCATTGTGCCCTCGGCTTTTATGCGGGCATGCACCACGGCGCAGAAGCTGCTGCCCGCCTCCCTGCTGATGCCCATTGTGGCACGGCAGCAGAAAAAGAAGCTGGGATGATATTCTGGATGGCTCAATATGGCTCTTGTCAACAAGCCCAAATTTTTCCGCCGAAATTGTGCGCACCGCTAATGGCTGAAACCGTGTATACAAGAAAAACCCGGGTTTTTGCAGCTTTGCACGACTTTTCACGAAAAAATTTCCCGGAAAATTAAAAATACAGCAAAAATGCAGAAGAAAATGCCTTGACAGAGCCCAAAAAGAATGTTACCCTGTATACAAGAAGGATGCTGAAATCGAGAGTTCGGCTTTTTGAGCGTCCTGCAGAGCAAAAACGGGGCTTCCCCGCAAAGGAACAATTTGATTGGAGGACTCTATTATGGCACAGTGCACTCCCAAATCTTTTGATCTGACCGGCAAGGTCGCGCTGATCACCGGCGCATCCTACGGCATCGGCATGGCGATTGCAAAGGCAATGGCAGCCAATGGCGCTACCATCGTGTTCAACGACATCAAGCAGGAGCTGGTGGATAAGGGCATCGCTGCTTACACAGAAGCAGGCATCAAGGCTCACGGCTACGTCTGCGACGTGACCGATGAGGATGCCGTCAACGCCATGGTGGCAAAGATCACCGAGGAAGTTGGCCACATCAACATTCTGGTCAACAACGCCGGTATCATCAAGCGCATCCCCATGACCGAGATGAGCGCTGCTCAGTTCCGTCAGGTCATCGATGTTGACCTGAACGCTCCCTTCATCGTGGCAAAGGCCATCATCCCCGACATGATCGCACAGGGCGGCGGCAAGATCATCAACATCTGCTCCATGATGAGTGAGCTGGGCCGTGAGACCGTCTCCGCCTACGCTGCAGCCAAGGGCGGCCTGAAGATGCTCACCAAGAACATCGCTTCTGAGTACGGCGCATACAACATCCAGTGCAACGGCATTGGACCCGGCTACATCGCTACCCCGCAGACCGCACCTCTGCGCGAGATCCAGCCCGACGGCAGCCGTCATCCCTTCGACCAGTTCATCGTTGCCAAGACCCCCGCAGGCCGCTGGGGCGAGGCAGAGGATCTGGGCGGACCTGCTGTCTTCCTGGCATCCGAGGCTTCTGACTTTGTCAATGGCCTGATCCTGTACGTCGATGGCGGCATTCTGGCTTACATCGGCAAGCAGCCCCAGTAATGGCTGAGGATATCCCAAAGGACTGAGCACGGCGGCAGCCGGGCAGGCTTTGCCTGCTGGCTGCCGCTTTTTGTGTTTGTATGGGAAAGGATGTTGTGTTATAATGGAAAAACAGCATAAAGACGCAGTATGGGTGCCCCATGCCGAGATCGAGCCGGAGGTGTGCGGCAAGGGCGTAAAGCGCCGCATTCTGGCCTACAGCAAGGATGCCATGTGCGTGGAAAATACCTTTGAGACCGGCGGTGTGGGTGCCATGCACTGCCACCCGCACACGCAGGTCACCTACATCGTCTCCGGCCGCTACCGCTTTACCATCGGCGACGAGACCCGCGAGGTGGGCCCCGGCGACACCCTGCTCAAGCAGGACGGCGTGATGCACGGCTGCGTCTGTCTGGAAGGCGGCGTGATGCTGGACTTCTTTACCCCCATGCGCGAGGACTTTGTATAACACCTGCACCTGCAGGAGAAGATCATAAAAGGAGAAGAAACTACTATGAAGATCGCACTCATCAACGAGAACAGTCAGGCCGCCAAGAACGGCATCATTGAAACTGCCCTGAAAAAGGTAGTGGAACCCATGGGCCACGAGGTGGTCAACTACGGCATGTACGCTGCCGACGATGCTGCCCAGCTGACCTATGTGCAGTGCGGCATTCTGGCTGCCATCCTGCTGAACAGCGGCGCAGCCGATTACGTCATCACCGGTTGCGGCACCGGCGAGGGTGCCATGCTGGCCCTGAACAGCTTCCCCGGCGTGATCTGCGGCCATGTGGAGGACCCTGTGGATGCCTACACCTTTGCCCATGTGAACGACGGCAACGCCGTTGCCATGCCGTTTGCCAAGGGCTTCGGCTGGGGCGGTGAGCTGAACCTTGAGTACTGCTTCGAGAAACTGTTCGGCTTCGGCCACGGTCAGGGCTACCCCAAGGAGCGCGTGGAGCCTGAGCAGCGCAACAAGAAGATTCTGGACGGCGTGCGTGCCGCTACCTTCAAGCCGCTGATCGAGTGCCTGAAGAGCATCGATCAGGACCTGCTGAAGGGCGCTGTGGCCGGTGCAAAGTTCAGCGAGCTGTTCTTCGCCTCCTGCAAGGACGAGGAGCTGGCAGCATACGTCAAGACCCTGCTGTAAGAGGATGCTGCTATGGGCTGGCTTTATCATCTGAACGCAGGCATTACCCATGGACTGGAAGGCTTTCTGGAGACCGCAGTGCCCATGATCGCGGGCCTTGCCGAAGTGATCGGTCTGTTCATCATCGTCACCAGTCTTATCAAGGCCACCTACCACTATGTGCGGGCGACCTTCTTCCATGACCACCATGATTTCCACCACGAGATGAGCAGCGGCCTGACCACGGCGCTGGAATTCCTGATGTCGGCGGAGATCGCAAAGACCTTCCTTTTGCAGAATCTGGAGTCGGTGGTGCCGTTGGCTGCTACCTTTGCACTGCGCGCCATGATGAGCCTGATGCTGCACTGGGAAATGCAGGGCGGACACCGCTCCGGCCGCAAAAAAGCAGAAAACGACACAGAAGCGGAAAAGAATGACTAGTGCGCAGCTGAAAACAGAGTTTTGCCAAACTTTTGCCGTGATAACTTTCTTTGCGTTGTGAAAAACGTAAAACCTTGACATGAACCCTTGACACTTTTGCACAAAGGGACTATACTCTTGCCATCGAAAGCAAAGGCGCTGACGGAATTGATTCCGCCAGCGCCTTTTGTGTTTTCGGGGATATTGCCGCTCGGGGGAAGATAGAGGGTCTCCTGAGTGCAAATGAAGCGTTCCTGCGTGCGATCGGCACGGGGAACACCGCACGCGCCAAAAGGTTCTGGTGGCCTTGCGGCATCACATTCGTGGGAGGTATGAAAAGTTATGTTCAGCTCCATCAACACCTGTTGGACGCTCGTGGGAGCGTTCCTTGTCTACTTCATGCAGGCGGGCTTCGCCTTGTGCGAAGCCGGTTTCACCCGTGCCAAGAACACCGGTAATATTCTGATGAAGAATATGATGGACTTCTGCATCGGCACCCCGTGCTACTGGATCATCGGCTTTGGCCTGATGTTCGGCGGCACCGGCGCACTGATCGGCGGCTTCGACCCGTTCATTCAGGGCGATTACAGCCATCTGGGTCTGGATATCCCGCTGTGGGTCTACATCGTGTTCCAGACCGTGTTCTGCGCAACGGCTGCCACCATCGTTTCCGGCTCCATGGCCGAGCGCACCAACTTCAAGGCTTACTGCGTTTATTCTGCTGCGATCTCGCTGGTGGTCTACCCCATCTGCGGCCACTGGATGTGGGGCGGCGGCTGGCTGCAGAGCATGGGCTTCCATGATTTTGCAGGCTCTGCAGCAGTCCACAATGTGGGCGGTGTTATCGCTCTGCTGGGCGCATGGATGCTGGGTCCCCGCATCGGCAAGTACGACAAGAACGGCAAGCCTCACGCCATTCCCGGCCACAACCTGACCGCCGGTGCTCTGGGCGTGTTCATCCTGTGGTTCTGCTGGTTCGGCTTCAACGGCGGTTCTTCTCTGAGCCTTGCCACCGACGAGGCCATGACCATGACCGGTCTGGTCTGCTTCAATACCAACCTTGCTGCAGCCGTTGCCACCTGTGTGACCATGATTTTTACATGGCTGCGCTACGGCAAGCCCGATGTTTCCATGACCCTGAACGGTTCTCTGGCCGGTCTGGTGGCGATCACTGCAGGCTGCGATACCGTTTCTCCCTTCGGCGCATTCTTCATCGGCTTTGTGGCCGGCCTGCTCGTTGTTCTGAGCGTTGAGTTTTTCGATAACATCGCCAAGGTGGATGACCCTGTTGGTGCAGTTTCCGTCCACTTTGCAAACGGCGTGTGGGGCACCATTGCGGTGGGCCTGTTCTCCACCGGTGCCAACACTGAGCACGCAGGTCTCTTCTACGGCGGCGGTCTGGCACAGCTGGGCACCCAGCTGCTGGGCCTCGTTACCGTTGACATCTACGTTGTCGTTGTGATGTTCATTATCTTCAAGCTCATCGATAAGTTCATCGGCCTGCGCGTTCCCGCAGAGGTGGAGATCGACGGTCTGGATATCCACGAGCATGGTCTGGCATCCGCTTACGCTGGTTTCTCCATCTCCGATGCAAACTCTGCTGCCATGGTGCCCAACGAGAACACCGACCTCGGCGAGGACGATGTGACCAAGGCCACCGACAAGCAGATCAGCGCTGCCGTTCCTGTGGTGCGCGAGCCTTCGCCCGTGATCCACGATGGCGTGTACGACACCGGTATGCACAAGGTGTCCATCATTGCAAAGCTTTCCAAGTTCGATCAGCTCAAGACTGCCCTCAACGATCTGGGCGTTACCGGCATGACCGTCACTCAGGTGATGGGCTGCGGCATCCAGAAGGGCACTTCCGAAAAGTACCGCGGCGTGCCTGTGGATACCACCCTGCTGCCCAAGATCAAGGTGGAGGTGATCGTCTCCAAGATCAGCGTGGACGCTGTGGTGGAGGCTGCCAAGAAGGCACTGTACACCGGCCATATCGGCGACGGCAAGATCTTTGTGTACAACGTGACCCGCGTGGTCAAGATCCGCACCGGCGAAGAGGACTTTGCCGCCCTGCAGGATGTGGAGTAAAGCTCCAAAATTCTAACAGCTGTCCCGCTGCGGTGCAGGTGCACCGGCACGACACCGGCCTCTGTACAGCGGCGTGATATACGTGTTTGCGTCAGCAACGAAAGCTCCAGTGGAGCTTTCGAGCGGCCAAACGGTCTGCGAAAGCAGATGGAGGGGCCTCGCCCCGACAAACTCCCTTTGTTCTCCTTTTTCCTTTTTTCTGATCCGACTCAAAAGCCCCGCTTCTGCGCACAAAGAAGCGGGGCTTTTGACATTTGTTTTACCGGGTATGTAAAAGTTGTATAATATCCTTTGCCGTTCTTTGGTTGACATTGATAGAAAAACATGTTATGTTTTGGCGCATATAGACAAAATCAGATCGAAAATAAGAGAGGTGCGGGGAAGAAACATGTGGAAAATAAAGGAATGGTTCCTGCATTATAAGGAAGCGATCCGGGTCTCGCTTCTGGCGCTGTTCCGGTGGACGCTTCTGGCTGTGTGCACCGGCGTGCTGTGCGGCGGCATCGGAACGCTGTTCCATCTGGCAGTGGAATGGGTGACCGAGCAGCGCACGGAGCATGTCTGGCTGCTATGGCTTCTGCCTGCGGCGGGCATCGCCATCACGGCTCTGTATAAGGCGACGGGCTGTGTCGGCAAGGGCACCAACGATGTGCTGCGGGCCGTGCAGGACGGCAGCTCGGTGACGCCGTGGCTGGTCCCGGCCATCTTTCTGGGCACTGTGCTCACCCATCTGTGCGGCGGCTCGGCCGGCCGCGAGGGCGCAGCGCTGCAGATGGGCGGCAGCATCGGCTGGAATATCGGCCGGGTGCTGCACTTCAACAATCATGACTGCCGCACGGCTACCGTGTGCGGCATGGCGGCATTTTTTTCGGCGCTGTTCGGTACACCGCTGACCGCGACCCTGTTTGCGATGATGGTGGTGGATGTGGGCCTGATGCTGACCGTGGCCTTCGTGCCGGGCTTTCTGGCGGCGCTTATTGCATACAGCATCTCGCTGAAGGCCGGCATTGCGCCCACACGGTTTGTGATGGAAGCGCCGCCGCTGGATGCCCGGACGGTGGTGCGCACCGCCGTGCTGGCCATGTGCTGCGCGGTGGTGGCGGTGATTTTCTGCCAGATGCTGCACTTTTTTGAGCATGAGATCCCCAAACTGCTGCCGAATCCGTGGGTGCGGGCTGCTGCAGGCGGTGCGGCTGTGGTGGCGCTGTCCTACCTGATGGGTGTGGGCCGCTATAACGGTGCCGGCATGGATGTCATTATGGATGCCGTTGAGCTGGAGCAGGCTCTGCCGTGGGACTTTGTGTGCAAAATGGTGCTTACGGTGCTGACCCTGAGCGTGGGCTTCAAGGGCGGCGAAGTGGTGCCGAGTTTTTACATCGGCGCAACGTTTGGCTGCGTGGTGGGGCCGCTGCTGGGGCTCCCGGCGGGCTTTTCTGCTGCAGTGGGTCTGGTGTGCGTGTTCTGCGGGGCGACCAATACGTTGGTGGCTTCCATTGTACTGGCGGCTGAGCTGTTCAGCGGGGCCGGGTTTGAGCTGATGGCGCTGGCCTGCGGCCTGAGCTATATGTTCTCCGGCTATCACAGCCTGTATTCCAGTCAGGGGTTCCGCACCAGCAAGCTTTTTTCGGAATTCCTGCAGCCGAAGGAAGAAAAATGAAGAAAAAATTTCATGGCTGCGTCTCTTGATTTTTTCGGCGGGACGTGCTACAATCAGCGTAGTTTCATCCTGTAAAAGCGATGATGCGGACAAACTGAGTTCCTGTTTCTCCATGACCCAGAGAGGGCTGCCCCGCAAGGGCGCTGCAAGCAGCCTGTCATGTGCCGGAGCTCTACCACCGCAGAGCGCAGAGGAGAACCTCTGCCGGGTGCGCCCGTTACAGCACAGCGAGTGGCACGCAGAGGCGTGCAATTCGGGTGGAACCGTGGAACGTTTCTGATTTTTTCAGGCGCTTCATCCCGTGAGTAAGTGTGCGGGATGAAGCGCTTTTTTGTTTTACTTTATCTGTCAAAGGAGCAAACATTATGAAGATCATCTATAAGGACGGTCATGTGGACGAGTGCCCGCAGGATCAGGAACTGCACGTTATCCGCCACACCGCAGCCCACATCATGGCGCAGGCCATCAAGCGCCTGTATCCGCAGGCTGATTTCGCCTTCGGCCCTGCCACCGAGAACGGCTTCTACTACGACGTCGATCTGGGCGACCAGAAGCTCAGCGACGAGGATCTGGCAAACATCGAGAAAGAGATGCGCAAGATCGTCAAGGAGAACCTGCCCATCAAGCCCTTCATCCTGCCCCGCGCCGAGGCCGTGAAGCTGATGGAAGAGCGCAAGGAGAACTACAAGATCGAGCACATGGCTGATCTGGCCGATGAGACCGAGTTCAGCTTCTTCCAGCAGGGCGAGTACGTGGATATGTGCATCGGACCCCACCTGACCTACACCAAGGCGCTGAAGGCCTTCAAGATCACCCAGCAGTCCGGCGCATACTGGAAGAACGACAAGGAAAACAAGATGCTCACCCGCATCAATGGCGTGGCCTTCCGCAATCAGGAAGAGCTGGATGCATGGGAGAAGGAGCAGCAGGAGGCCCGTGAGCGCGATCACCGCAAGATCGGCAAGGAAATGGGCCTGTTCATGACCGACGATCTGGTTGGCCGCGGCCTGCCCATGTTCCTGCCCGCAGGCTACACCGTCTGGCAGGAGCTGGAGAACTATATCAAGGAGAAGGAGCGTGCACGCGGCTACCTGCACGTTATGACTCCCTGCATCGGCACTGTGAACCTGTATAAGACCTCCGGTCACTGGGATCACTACCGTGAGAACATGTTCCCCGCCATGGAGATGGAGGGCGAGAGCTATGTTCTGCGCCCGATGAACTGCCCCCACCACATGATGATCTACGCAAATCGTCCCCATTCTTACCGTGACCTGCCCATGCGCATCGGTGAGATCGCCCACGATTTCCGTTACGAGTCCTCCGGCACCCTGAAGGGCATCGAGCGCGGCCGTCACTTCTGCCAGAACGATGCTCACCTGTTCTGCACCCCGGAGCAGATCAAGAGCGAGGTCGCAAACGTGTGCGACCTGATCTTTGAGGTGTACAAGGACTTCAACATTACCGATTACCGCTGCGTGCTGAGCCTGCGTGATCCTGCCGATAAGAAGAAGTACCACGACGATGATGCCATGTGGAACCATGCAGAGCAGGCCCTGCGCGAAGTGCTGACCGAGCTGGGCATCCACTTCACCGAGGAGATCGGCGAGGCTGCCTTCTACGGCCCCAAGCTGGACGTGAACGTCAAGCCCGCCGTGGGTGCCGAGTACACCCTGTCCACCTGCCAGCTGGACTTCTGCCTGCCCGCAAAGTTCCACCTGACCTATGTGGACAAGGACGGCACCGAAAAGACCCCCGTGGTGCTGCACCGCGCCATCCTGGGCTCTCTGGACCGCTTCATGGCTTACCTGATCGAAGAGACCAAGGGCAAGTTCCCCACCTGGCTGGCTCCCACGCAGGTCAAGGTGCTGCCCGTCTCCGAAAAGACGCTGGACTACGCCGAGGGCGTGACCGAAAAGCTGGTGGAAGCCGGTGTCCGTGTTGTGCTGGACGACGACAACCAGAAGATCGGCTACAAGATCCGCGAGGCACAGCAGGTGGACCGTGTGCCTTATATGCTGGTTCTGGGTGCCAAGGAAGCCGAGGCAGGCAACATCTCGGTGCGTGACCGCAAGGGCGAGACCACCACGATGGAGCTGGATGCGTTCATCGCAAAGGTGACTGCCGAGATCCGCAACCGCAGCCTGTAAGCAGACACTGCAAAACACAAAGCGCCGCTTTCCCGGCAGGGGAGAGCGGCGCTTTTTTTGCTGCAGCGAAACGCCAAAGGCCGCTGCTCAAATGGAAACAGCGGCCTTTGGCGTTGGATGTTTTACAAAAAGGAAATCAGGCATTTTCCTTCTGGACGCTCTTGACGGCTAGAGCCTTGGCGGGCTTCATCAGCAGCACGCACACGCCGTTGAAGAGAACGGAACCCACGATGAAGGTGATGAAGAACTGGGGCAGGTGGGTGGCCAGAGCGGTGGTGTCGATGCAGGCCACAGTCAGGTAGGCAAAGCCCACGTTGTTCAGCACCTTGGGTGCGTAGGGGTGCAGGATGATGAGGATGAACAGCACCACGGCCAGCGGGATGAGGAAGCCGAAGAAGCCGCCCAGCACCGGGGTCAGGGCCGTGATGGAAAGCAGAGCGATCACAGTGAGGATCAGGCCCACAAGACCACCCAGCTCAACGGTGACGAAGCGATCCTTCACATCGCCTTCCAGCGTGAACATCATGATATTGCTCAGAAAGATCAGCCAGCTGTACTCCAGGCCGGTCACATGGATGATGGCATTGGCAATCAGGATCCACACCAGCAGCATCAGGCGGAAATACAGCAGAAAGCGCTTGGTAACGGCTTCATTCATGATAAAATACCTCTTTCTTGATTGTATTGGAAAGCTTTGCTTTCACTAAAGGACACTTTTTGACAGGTAAAACCTGCATTGATGCCGCCATTATACAATATTCACATGGCAAAAACAATACTTTTGCAAGAATAAATTGCATATTTTGGAAATTTTAACTTGCGAAACGAAGGGACGATTGAAAAATGGCAGAGCGAGGCGGAGCCATTTCAAATTGTTTTTCTGTCCAAAATGGAGTATAATGAGACAATAAATATTCTGCCGCGGCTGCGGCTCAGATACGGGAGGAACCTTATATGAACAAACCGGTACTGGTGGTCATGGCGGCTGGCATGGGCAGCCGCTACGGCGGCATGAAGCAGATCGACCCGGTGGGGCCGAACGGTCAGGTGATCGTGGATTATTCCCTTTACGATGCCCGCCGCGCAGGCTTTGAGACGGTGATCTTTGTTATCAAGCATGAGATCGAGGATGCTTTCAAGGCAGCCATCGGCGAGCGTGTATCCAAGGCCATGAACGTGAAATACGCCTTCCAGCAGCTGGATGAGCTGCCCGCAGGCTTTGCCGTTCCGGAGGGCCGTGTCAAGCCCTGGGGCACCTGCCACGCCGTTCTGGCTGCAAAGGACCTCATCGACGGCCCGTTTGCAGTCATCAATGCCGATGATTATTACGGCCCGGAGGCCTTCCGGGTGATGTATGATTACCTGTCCACCCACGAGGACGGCAGCTATTACGACTACTGCATGGTAAGCTATCTGCTCCGGAACACTGTCTCCGAGAATGGCAGCGTGGCCCGCGGCGTATGCGTGACCGAACCCGACGGCACTCTGCACAGTGTGACCGAACGCACCCGCATTGAAACGTACGAAAACGGCGTACACTTCACCGAGGACGGCGGCGCAAGCTGGACCGATCTGCCCGGCGATACCCCGGTGAGCATGAACCTGTGGGGCTTTGGCAAAAGCTTTCTGGACGAAGCCGAGCAGCGCTTTGCGGGCTGGCTGACCGAAAATCTGCCTAAAAACCCGCTCAAGTGTGAGTATTTCCTGCCGCTGGTGGTCACGGAGCTGATCGAAGAGGGCAAGGCAAAAATTCAGGTGCTGCGCAGCACGGATAAATGGTACGGCGTTACCTACCGTGAGGATAAGCCGCTGGTGGTGGAAGCCATCGCCCGCAAAACGGCAGAGGGCCAGTACCCGGAGAATTTGTGGGCCTGACCATCTTGACCATTTAGAATGGCCTCCGCGTGCGCTCTGGCCATAATCAGTGGAATTATTATTTTTATTTTGAACTCCAGAAAAATCTGCGGATTTTTCTGGAGTTCTTTTTCACGGGGAGGGGGTCGAAATTGGCAAATGCTGCTGCCCGGCACAACTTTTCTGTAAAACAAAAATCGGAAACGACCGCAGTCGTTTCCGATTTTTTTAACGTTTAATCACTTATTTTGTCTGGGGAGGGGTAAGGGATGCCCCTTCATCCGAGAAGATCCAGAGCGTTTCATCGATATGAGAGCCACTCCTGGAGTAGGGTGTCACCTTGACGCGGAAGGTGGTGTCGTCGGTCTTTTTATAGGTGTGCTCCACGATGTCGCCGGTCAGGACCTTGCTGCGGATATAGTTGTAGTCCAGCAGGTCCGCCAGACTCTCGCGGTAGGCGGGCTGCACCTGCGTATCACGGTACTGCTGCAGAACGGCGAGGAAAGAGCCGCCGGAGGTGTCCAGAATTTTCTGGAAATAGTCCGGGACGATCACGCCGCGCATACGGTCGGTCTTCAGATCCACAACGAACACGCTCTTGTACTTGGGGGCAAGGACCCGCAGGAAATGCTCGGCATCCCGCTTTTCGGTCAGGGTCTGCTCCAGCTTCTCGTTCAGGCCCCGCAGCTGGCGCTCCTGGCCGTTGCGGGCATAATAGGCCTGCTTGTCCTGCCGCATGGCAGCTTCGGCCTGATTCATGGCATCGTCCAGCCGGTGCAGGTTGTTGGTGCTCTGGATGCCCACCGAGATCTCATATTCCTTCTCGCGCAGGAAAGCACGCATCTTGTCCACAGCCACCCACACGCTGTAGGGCGGCTGGTTCGGGGTGAAGATCACGAATTCGTCACCGCCGATGCGGTAGATGCGGCTGGAAACAAAGAACTTGCGGGCCGCATTGGCAATGAAGCAGAGCATGGCATCGCCGCTGCGGTGGCCCAGATGGTTGTTGATCTCGTGCAGGCCCACCACATCGATGTAGGTGCACACCATGGAGTCGTATTCGCTGGACTGCAGCGTCCGCAGATCGGTCTCGAAGAGGCTGCGGTTCAGCAGGCCAGTCAGGGTGTCGTGGCTGTAGGAGAAGTCCAGCTCCTCGCTGAGATGGTCGGCCTGTGCATCCTCACGCACCACCACGGTGGCCCATGGGTTCTGGGCGCAGCAGTTGCGGCAGGGCAGAAATTCCATGGTGATCCACACGAACTGGCCGGACACGTTTTTGCGGAAGCGGTAGGCCTCCGGCTGCTGGGTGCTGAAAACAGCGGAGCGCAGGGTCTCCAGATCGGTCTGGTCGGTGAACATCTCCGCGTCGTCCGGTTGGATCACCTTGTTCGTCACCATGCGCTCACAGTAAGCGGCAAAGTCCTCCTCAGTGTCCGAACCCGCACCGGGCAGGCGTGGATCCCGCTTGATGACCCGGTATTCGCCGGTGGAAAGATTCAGCAGGGAAAGCTCCAGCACATTATCCGCAAAGATCTGGTAGGCCTGCAGTGCCAGTGCGGTCTGCTCACTGTCAGAGACGGGGAACCGGCGGTCACGGCGCAGCAGGTCGCGGCGCATATCCCAGTAATCCTCGCTGTTGGGCTGGGCCAGCAGGGCCTCGGCATTCTCCACCGGCATGGGCTTGTAGAAATAATAGCCCTGCGTATACAGGCAGTCGGCGGCCTGCAGCATGGAGACCTGCTCCGGCGTTTCCACGCCCTCGGCGATGATGGGCAGATTCAGGCGGTGGGCCATATCCACCACCGATTCCACGATCTGCACGCCCTTGCTGCGGTTCTGCTGGTTCATGTCGATGAGCTTCATGTCCAGCTTGATGGCATCCACGTTGGTGTCCTTGAGCATATTCAGCGAAGAATAGCCGCTGCCAAAGTCGTCCATCATCACAGAGAAACCTTTGCGGTGCAGGCCCTGGATGGTGTTTTCCACCAGAGAAGCGTTTTCGGCCAGCATGGTCTCGGTGATCTCGGCCAGCAGGAGCTTGGGCTCCAGCTGATACTTTTCCACAAGGTTGGAGAAGATCTGCGGCACGTCCAGATTGACGATATCCACCACAGAAACGTTCACAGATACAGGCACAAGATTGCTGCCGCTCTCCTGCCACTTGTGCAGGGTCTTGCAGACAGACTCCCAGATGTACTGATCCAGCTGGGTCACAAGGCCGGTGCTTTCCAGCAGGGGCATGAACTCAGACGGGGGCACGCAGCCGCGGGTGGGGTGGTTCCAGCGCACCAGTGCTTCCATGCCCACGATGGCGCGGGTCATGCTGTTGCACTTGGGCTGCAGAAAGAAGCAGAACTCGTGATTTTTCAGGGCGTGCTCCAGCTCGCTCAGCAGCTGACGCTGCTTCTTGAGACGGCTGAGCATGGCCGGAGTAAAGGGGTGCATACCGCCTACGGCCGGGCTGGGGTCTACCGATGCGATCTGTGCAAGTGCATCGGGTTGCGGTGCGCCGACATTTTCATTCGACTTCAGTTCTTCGGACATGATAAATCCCTCGCTGTTGGATGTTTTCGACAAAATATGGCATTTTAGAAAACAGTATAGCACGATTTTAAACCTTTGAAAATAGATATTTAAAACATTGCGACATTGCGGCAAAAAAGAACGGAACACCAGACGGGTCCGGAAGGCGGGGCATAAAAAGACCGCTGCATTCCTGTGCAGCGGTCTTTTGGGCAGCGGTCTCAGGCATCCTTGCGGGTGTCGGAGCCGTTTTTCTTCGGTTCTTCTTCGGGGCTTTCCCGGCGGGCAAGACCAAGGCGCAGGGCCTTGAGGGTGGTCTTTTTTACGCCATGCTTCAGGCCGGGGAAGGCGCGCAGCATGCGGCGCGGGCCAACGATGCGGGGGGTGCGCAGCAGCTGGGCCTGCATTTCATCGCTGCGGGCCTGCAGCTCCTCGGCCAGCTGTTCCAGACGCAGCAGCTCGGCAGCGCGCTCCATCGTGCCCTTGGCGGCCAGCTGTGCAGCCTTGGCGGCTTCGGCCGTGTTGAGCTTGGCGATCTCAGAAGCACGCTTTGCGGCCTCGCGGGCCTCTTCGGTCTTGGCACGGACGGCGGCCAGCGTTTCACGCAGGGCGCGCTTTTTCGGTGCGGCTTCGCGGGCCTCGGCGGCAGCAAGCTTGAGCTGCAGGCGCTGCTCGTCCAGCTTCTGGTCGGCGTTCAGGGTGGTGGTGCCCAGCAGCTGGGTCATGGCATCGCTGACGGCATGGATACTGTCAGCCAGCTGCTCCATGGCATCCAGCGTCTTGGCCAGACCGGAGGCGGCAAAGGCCGTAACGACTACGTCTGCCGCGTAGACCGCATAGAGCACACACATAACGACAAAGCCCACAAAGGGCGGGATCATATCCACAAGACCGGCGACGACCGGGTGGACGATGCGCATGACCACCAGCGTGCCCACGCCCCACAGCAGGCTGAATTCCAGACAGATGTAGCCGCCGATGTTGAAGGGAAAGTCACTGTAGTCCCACCAGCGGGTGTGATAAAGCTTATACAGTGCCCAGCCGCCTACCAGTTCCAGCGCACTGGGCAGGATGACACCGCCGATGTACAGCAGCAGGACGCTGTTCTGCAAAGGGGTCAGGGTGAACAGCACAATGACCATGCCGAAGCCGTAAATGGGGCACACCGGGCCGTTGAGAAAGCCGCGGTTCACCAGCTGACCGGTGGTGGCGGCGGCAAAGATGACCTCCAGACACCAGCCGGTGCAGGAATAAATGAGGAAGAAGGCCAGCACATGATACAGCGAAAAGCCGCATACTGTGGTGGTCGTGAGAAAGTTGAGCATAAAACACCTCCTGTGAGAATCATGCTGCTGTGCAGGTCAGTTCTGTTTTTGTACGATCTTGTATTCATCGCCCGGCTCAAAGAACGGGCAGGCGGCCGTGCTGCGGGAAAGATAGCGGGCCATCTCGTCCTCGTCCAGACAGCCGCCCTGAGCACAGTACCAGCTGCCGTACTCGTCCTGCACATTGTTCAGGCAGATCTCGCAGGGGTCATTCATTGCCTTCGCCTTCCTGTGCAGCCTTGGCAGCAGCCTCGGCCGCTTCGCGGGCCTGACGCTTGAGGATCTTCGGCTCGATCCATGTCACGCTGGCAGGGTCCGGGTCCTTGCGGGCGATCAGGGCCTTGATCTTGATGCCCATTTCGGTGAACATGCCCTCGTGTTCGGTGCGGATGTTCCACTCCGGCTCGTTCTCATGGAGGTCAAAGGTCATCCACTCGATGTCGTAGCCGGAAGCGGGGAAGTAATCCAGACTGTCGCGGAACAGATCATCGTCGTCGGTCTTGAAGTAGATCTCGCCGCCGTCCTTGAGGAACTCACGGTAGTTGATGAGCTGGCGCGGGTAGGTGAGGCGGTGCTTGTGGGAAGAGCCGTTCTTGCTCCACGGATTGCAGAAGTTGATGTAGATGCGGCTGACCGTATCCTCGGCGGTAATGACCCCCTTGATGCGCTCGATGTCGGTGCTCATGATCTTCACGTTGTCGATGGGGCGGCCTGCAGCCTGATAGGCGGCTTCGATCTTGCGCTTGGCGAGGATGAGCACCTTATCGGTGATATCGATGCCCAGATAGTTGTTTTCCGGGTGGGCGCAGGCCAACTGGGAGATAAAGCCGCCCTTGCCGCAGCCCAGTTCCAGCACAAAGGGCTGCTCCGGGCGGGCATACTGGGCGTGCCACTTGCCGCCCCAGATCAGCGGCTCGTGCACATGGAAGTCGGCTGCCATCAGCTCGTCGTGGGCATAGGGTTTGAAACGCATTCTCATAGTTTGTTGTTCTCCTTAAAATTAACGTGGCTCGCCCTCTCAGGCGCTGACGCGCCAGCTCCCCCAAAGGGGGAGCCCTTGGCAAAGCCGGAAGGTTTTCCGTACTGCCAAAGCCTCTCCCTTTGGGAGAGGTGGCTTTGCGAAGCAAAGACGGAGAGGGCGAGGATGCTTACCGGTTTTGCTCCCGCAAAAATTCCTCCACCTGTTCCGGTGTAGCGGCGCAGCTGCCCTGACAGATGCCGGGCTTGCCGCCGCCGCGTCCGTTCAGGGCGGCGTTCAGGGCTTTGGTCAGGGCGCGCACATCGCCGTCTGCCTGCGCGATGCAGTAGCCGGTGCCCTTTTCGGTGGGGGTCAGGGCGGCGCAGAGACCGGTGGTGGCTTCGGTCAGGCGCACCGCCAGTCGGTGCAGGCCGTCCGGGTCAAGGCCGGGCACTGTGCGGATGGCATCCTCACCGGGGTTTGCCAGCTGGGCAAGTGCATCGAACAGCTGAGAACATACGCCAAAGTGTGTAAACCTGAGCGCAGTATACTCATCGTAGACGCGATGCACCGCCACAGCGGTCTGGTCGGCCTTGGCCGAGAGCAGCGCCCCGATCTCTGCCTGCCGCTGGCGCATAGCCTGTGCAGCAAGCAATGCCCGCTGGCCGCACACCACGCTCAGCCGCACGCCGCCCTTGTAGTTCTCGCTGGCCAGAATTTTGATCTGTCCCACCTGTCCGGTGGTGCGGGTGTGGGTGCCGCAGCAGGCGCAGACGTCCGCACCGGGAATGGTCACGATGCGCACCTGCCCTTCGATCTCCTTTTTGGAGCGGTAGACAAGGGCGGCAAGTTCCTCCCGGGTGGGGTAGCTGACCAGCACCGGCACATCCTGCCACACGATGCGGTTGGCGGCAAGCTCGGCTGCCTGCAGGCCCTCGGCAGAAATGGGCACGCTGGTGTCCATGCGCACAGCCTCGGAACCGATATGGAAGCCCACGTTCTCGGCCCCGAACATCTGGTGCAGGATGCCGGAAAGGATGTGCTCACCGGTGTGCTGCTGCATTTTGTCAAACCGCCATTCCCAGTCGATGCAGCCGGAAACGGCAGTGCCGGGCACAGCGCTTTCCGGCAGAGCGTCCACGCTGTGCCAGAGGATGCCGTCATGCTCGTGCACATCGGTCACATTCAGCGTGGTGCCGTCCGGCAGGGTCAAGGTGCCCCGGTCGGCAGGCTGACCGCCGCCCTCCGGGTAGAACACCGTGCCGTCCAGCGCAATGCGCCCGCCGCCGGTCTTTTCGTCCGGCTCTGCGGCAAGGATGGTGCTCTCGCACTGGGTGCGGAAAGCGTCCTGTTCAAAGTATTTTTCTGTGCGCTGCATGGCGCGGGTACCTCCTGTTCAGGGTGCAGTTTGACGATTTAAAATGGCCGCCGCAGGCTCTGGCCATATTCAGCGGAAAATTTATTTTTATTTTTGCAGAATTGGAACGACTGCGGTCGTTGC